>NZ_JBDSQY010000057.1:0-21934 GCF_039929585.1 Capsulimonas sp. | reverse complement strand
CGCCCATAGATTCGTTGCCGATCCCATAAAAACGTATCCCCGAAAGGTAATAAGCGCTCAGGGCCGACTGCGATATTAGCGAAGTTCCACATGCAGCGTCCACGATCAGTACGCCAGCGGTCGCTATGGCGATTTTGCCAGGCGAAGGTAACAAGGCGATGAGCGCCGTCACGAGAAAAATTGCCGCCAGATATTGCGCCAGGGTTTGAACGGGAAGCACAGGCGGGACGGACAAAGGCGCAATTAACAACGCTAAAGGCCAAGCAGCGAGCATACGCACGCCAAACTGCAAAACGCGCCGCGCTAGTGGACGAGGCTCTATTCGAGTGGCGAGATAAAACCAAACCGCGAAAAAGACAAGTCCGCCGCCCAAAACGCCCAGCCCCCAGAAGAACGGCAGCTGGATTTTCTGATTGAGATATGTAAGACGGTCCAAACGCTCCAGGATCGTCCATGAGGCATCGTCATGGATCGACGCTCCAGTCATGGTAACCGGCAATGGAAGGGAAAATTCCGCCAGGATCGTCGGCGCAATGTCGCGCGCCGCGACGATCCCCGTTGTCTGTGTAGTGTCCGACGTCAAAAGATGGACACGCCCTCTGCCGGGAAGTCGGATGAACGGAGTCAGGCGATCCCATTGCCCGTTCGAATCGAGTGGCCCGCAAGGAACGAGGAAAAACACTTGAACCGGAAAATTATTCGAAATCGAAGGACTGGGCTCTTGAACCTCTCCGGCAAAATCATCCAGGCGCATCAATGCGCGGCGGCGATGCGCGGCGTACGCGGCGGGAGTCAAAATGCCCGCCCTGTTTTCGCGCTCCAAACGAGCAAAATCGCCATCGTGGACGACCACCAGATCGTTCACTAAAAGCGCGGATTTTGAGAGATCACTGAGAAGCGGAGCGTCACAACGCATACCGCCTGGAGCGAGTGGATCGCGCGTAAAGCCGCCCGTCAGATGAGGCGCGCCTGGGAGAAAGAGATCGACAGGCCGAAATATTCCCGTGTCGTCTCCATCCGCGTCGCCGATCGTCGTGAATGAAATGTGGGCGCCACGCAGAGTATCCGCCAGTGATCCCTGAAGGATCTCCCCCTTGCGAATGGTGTCGCCGGCGCCAAATGTTGCATAGACATCCGAGACCGGATCGGCGCCATGCGCAAGTCCCGGGGACATCAGAGCGCTTTGACCGTATTGCGTGGCGGAAAGGAGGTTTGGGCAATCGGGACGATGGAAATCAGCAAGCGTCAGATGATCCGCTATGATAATCAGAAGGTGTGGCTGTGGGTCTGTGGCGGCCTGCTGCGCCTGGACGGGGGATGTCCAGGGCAGCAAAGCCGCGATGAAGAGGAGGATCAGACAGAAGCGGGTCACGCGCCGGCTGCTTCCAGGGCGATGCGCTCGGCGGTGGCGAGGGCCTCCGCGAGCTTGGAGGCGTCCTTGCCGCCGGCCTGAGCGAACTCGGGCCGACCGCCGCCGCCGCCGCCCACGATCTTGGCGGCCTCGCGGACGATGTTGCCGGCGTGAACGCCGCGTCCGACCATGTCCTTGCTTGCCTTGACAGCCAGGGAAACTTTTTCGCCTTCACCACTGCCGAGGATTACGACGCCCGATTGCAGGCGATTCAGGATCTCCTCGATCAGTGTCCGAAGGGTCTCGGCGTCCGCGCCGGCGATCTGGGCATTCACCAATCGGAAGCCATTAAACTCCTTGGCGTTCTCGATCAGACCATCGACTTGATTGCCCGCCGCCGCCTTTTGCAGCACAGCCAGCTCACGCTCGCGATCCTTCAATTGGGCCTGAAGCTTTTCCAGAGACGCCAGAACGTTCATCGGCTGGGTCTTCAAGAGGCTCGCCGCATCGCTGAGCAAGCGCTCCTGATCCAGCGTGCGCATCAGCGCCGATTTGCCCGTGACGGCTTCGATACGCCGGACGCCCGCTTGAATGCTGCTTTCGCTGACGATCTTGAACAGGCCCGCCTGTGACGTATGCTTGAGATGGGTGCCGCCGCAGAACTCGACGCTGTAATCTCCGGCCTGCACGACGCGCACGATGTCGCCGTACTTTTCGCCGAACAGCATCATCGCGCCCATGTTCTTTGCTTCTTCAATCGGCTTCTCAAAGGTGCGTACTTCGATGTCGTCCATAATCTTCTCATTGACGAGAGCTTCCACCTGCCGAATTTCTCCCGGCGTCATGCCCTTATCATGCGAGAAGTCGAAGCGCAGACGGTCCGGGCCGACCAGCGAGCCGCGCTGCTGGACATGATCGCCCAGTATGACCTTGAGCGCCTTTTGCAGCAGATGAGTCGTCGTGTGATTGCGCTCGATGTTCGCGCGGCGTCCCTCGTCGATCCGCACGTCCAGGCGCTCACCGACTTTGATCTCGCCATGGCCGACCTGCCCGTGGTGGAACCAGTAGCCGCTGTCTTTGCGGGTTTCGGACACGTCGAACGCGCCGTCCTCGCCGCGCAGCCAGCCGCTGTCGCCGACCTGACCGCCGGATTCCGCGTAGAACGGCGTTTGATCCAGGACGATCTGCACGTTCTCGCCCTCGGACGCCGATTGGACCAATGCGCCATCTTTGACGATCGCCTGCACCACAGCCTGCGTGAGCGTCTCGTTGTAGCCGACGAACAGCGTCGTCTTATGCTCCAGCTGGCGCAGCTCGGGGATAACGCTGTCGATAAAGACCTCGCGCTCCTTGCCGCCCTCGGAGATTTTCAGATGCTGCTCCCAAAGCTCGGCATAGCGCGCCTGATCGACTTGCAGCCCGTGCTCCTGCGCCAGCTCCGTGGTCAGCTCGACCGGGAAGCCATAGGTCGTGAACAGACTGAAAAGATCCTCGCCGCTCAAGGTGCGCGTCGTCTTGGTGTGCTCGCTCTCCAGCAGCGCATTCAAACGCGCCGAGCCGGATTCCAAAGTGCGCCGGAACTGCTTTTCCTCGATCGTGGCGTAACGCAGGATCGTTTCGAGCTTCGCCTCCAGGTCGGGATAGTCGTCCTTGCGCGCTTCGACGACCACCGGCATGATTTCCGTGAGGAACGGCTTATCCAGTCCCAGCGTCGTTCGTCCCGCCAGCACGGCGCGGCGCATGATGCGGCGCAGGACATAACCGCGTCCGACGTTCGACGGCAGTACGCCGTCAGCCAGGCAGAACGCGGTCGCACGGACATGGTCGGCGATGCGCCGGAACGCGATGTCCGTTTTGTCATCGTCACTGCCGCCATACTTCTTGCCGGAAAGTTCTTCCAGCTTGCGCAGGATCGGAGCGAAGAGGTCCGTCTCGAACGGGCCGCGCAGGTTGGCGATCGCCGCCGCCGTGCGCTCCAGGCCCATTCCCGTATCGATGTTCTTCTTGGGAAGCGGGGTCAGCGTCCCGCCCTCGCCGCGGTCAAACTGGGTGAAGACGAGGTTCCAGATCTCCAGCCACCGCTTGTCGTCCCAAACACCGTCGGGCGTAGGCGGCAAGTGCGGCTGGGTGTCGAAGAAGATCTCGGAGCACGGGCCGCAGGGGCCGTTCGGTCCCTTGGAGATAACGCCCGCCGGCCAATAGTTGGAATGCTCGTCGAACCGAAAGATCTTGTTCTCCGGCATGCCGACTTTGCGCCAAAGCTCATAAGCTTCGTCGTCGGTCTCGAATACCGTCACGCGGATACGGCCCAGGTCCAGCTTCAGAACGTCGAAGATAAACTCCCAGGCCCAGGCGATGGCTTCCGGCTTGAAGTAATCACCGAACGAGAAGTTGCCGAGCATCTCGAAAAACGTACAGTGCGAGGTGTCGCCGACGTCTTCAATGTCCGTGGTGCGCAGACACTTCTGCGCCGTCGCCACACTGTTGCGCGGCGCGGTCTGCGTCCCTAAGAAGTAGGGCTTAAACTGGACCATACCGGCCGACGTGAACAGCAGGGTCGGATCGTCAGGAACCAGCGAGTCCGAAGGGAGCCGCAGCGCTCCCTTCGACTCGAAGAATTCCAGATAAAGACGGCGTAATTCACTTCCGAGCATTCGTTATCTCCCAAAAAGGCGTGCTTAGCCTACCATTATAGCACAGCCAATGAGAGAACCTAGTGCTTATACGCGATCTCAAAAGTCATATCATTTCGATTGACACTGCCCACATAGTGGGATTTCGTGAGGATATGGTCTAGTTTCAGACCAAAGAAATCACGATCGGTCACCATCTGCAAGTTCACGGGCGTCGGCATCGTTCCACGGATCACGGTAAGATTACCGGTTTGCTGGAACGAAGCGATCGTAACGCCAGGCGGAAATGTCTTCAGGACGTTCGTTTTGCTGAGGGCAAGCGGCGCCAAGGCGTCCAGTGGCTGAAAATTGTAATCGTAGGTGTTCGACAACTGACGCCCCTGCGCGTCCCGTGGCGAGATCACGATTTGATAAACACGCCCGCGATAAAATGTTGGCTGATTCCCATTCAGCGCGAGCGTCATTTCCGTGGATGGATTTCCGTGGCTCCCATGGAAGTGAGGCTCATTTGTTTCGTATCCAACATCTGTTTGCGTATATCCCGCGCCATGGCGGACGATTTCCACCATATGCGCGTCGTATGTCACAGCCCCCGGAAACGGCTTCCAGGCAATCTTCATTGTGGCCCCGTGTATCTTCTCGGGATGATCCATCGATTGGCTCGCAGCGCTGATAGGCGACAGCCATTGCATGTATGGACGCACAACAATCGGCGGCATAACGCCAACTCTTTCGGTAGAGCGAAACCGTATCAGCCCGTCGGTAAGCCCTTGCGGCGGCATCATTACCATCTTTCTCGCTGCTTTGGCCGCGCCAGAATTGCTGGACGACTTCTTCGCCGTACTGGCGCTCCACCCAATCATCTGCGCAATCGCATGAAATGCGGGCAGATAGAAACAGCCGTGCGCGTCGGTGGTCACATCCGGATAATCGAGACGCTGAGTGTCGTTGTAATCACTATGCTCTTCCATAAAGTATGCGCTGGAGTAATAGGCAATATTCGGCTTGAAGGTATATCCGGGAACCGGGCGCCCATCGTCGAATTGAATGCGGCCGGCGAGAACCGCGGGAGCGTCCTGAAGCGACTGTGCAAGCCAGCGCTGGTGACCGGCCTCATCGCCCGCATGCGCACACCAAACGCCGAGCAGATATTCGGCGAAGAAAAAGTGAGGATGCTTCGCCAGAATATTTTCAAGTTCACGGCGATCGTGCAGGGAAGATACGCCGTCAATCGATTCCATATAATATGCAGCGTTTTGATGGCAACTGCGCACCAAATCGCGCTCCTCATCGGACAAAACCGAAGGAGCAGGATGTTCCACAGTCGGCTGTTCAAAAATTGACGGAAGCATGACAGGCGCCGCTTTCCACCCATTTTCCGCCGGCAGTGTAAACTGGCTGAGGTATCCCGGTGAGGCTGACCACGCCGTCTCGGAATTGTCGACGACCCAAGTTCTTCGACCTCCCGTTGAGACCAGTGTCAGCGCGCCCACGATCAACAAAACGGCGGCCCCGGCCGCGCCAGCCTTCATCCATCCCGACGGAGTGCGCGGAGTGCGGGAAGCACTCATCAATGCCTGAATCCGGCGGCCAATTTGCGAACGGAACGGGACGGCGCTCGCGCCGAGCGAACGTTCCCAGCGCGACGGCGCAAGGCGCTCGGTCAGCAGCAGCAGGCATTCGGCGTATTCGTGACGCGGACATCCGCCATCGACCACTAATGCATCGCAGGCGTTTTCCGCACTCTTCGCCATCTCCGCGCGCAGCGCCCAAAGCAGGGCTTGCGGCCACATCAGGGCGCGCAGCACCCTCGCCAGCAGCATCCAGGCGTTATCGGACCGTTCAAAGTGCGCAATCTCATGCGCCAGCACCGCTCTCAGCACCCCCGGCTCCATATTTCCGACGAAATCTTCAGGAAGCCAAATTTCTGGCCTCCAGGCCCCGGCAAGCAGCGGCCCCCGAATTCCCGGAACAAGCCGCAGCGGCAGAGGCTGGATGGAACGCTCCCGGCACAACTCCAGCACCATGTCGGCTTCGGAGCCAGTCGAAATCAATACGCCATTACGCCGAAGGAGCGCCAGACCGATCTGCCCATATGCAATCCGTCCCAGCAGCAAAAGCGCGACAACGACCCAAAGAGCGACGCCCACGAAATACGGCTCGGCGCCCGCCGTCCACGAAGGCTTCGTAGCCGAAGCCGCCTTCTGAGTGGCCGACGAGAGATCGCCCCACACATTGGCTCCCGCGACGGAAGAAACAGGGGTGGAAGAAGGCGCGGCAGTCTCCGAACCTTGCATAGGCTGGACAGCATTTACCAAAGGAGGCGCGCCAACCGAAAGAGGCGCGGACTGTGCGATGTGATGCGAGGGCAATGAGATCCGCCAAAGGACGCGCATCGAAGGCGCGGCGTATACGGACGTCAGGATCAAAACCGCCAGCGTCGCCAGCGTCATGCGATAAACAAACGACTGGACAAACGGGCCAAAGCGATGGGCGGCTCGGCCGATCCCCATCCCCGCCAGCAGCACGGCGCACGATTGCAGCAGCAGGACGATCCCCGATTGGATCGCCGACCGGCACAGCTCAAACAGCATTTCTGAGTTCATTGCTTCGCCTCCCGCCCTTCCCGCTCAATCAGTTCGCGCAGACGCCCGATCTCTTCTGACGAGACCTCTTCATGCGTCAGCAAATGTGATACCAACCCGTACACAGATCCGCCGAAGACCCGGGACAGCAGATCGCGGGTCGCCGTCTCCGTCACTTCCGCGCGTGGCCGGATCGCCCGGAACACAAAGGTACGATCCCGGACTTCATGACCGACCGCGCCCTTCTCCTCCAGCGTGCGCATCAGTGTCTGCACCGTGCTGTGCGCGATCGGCTCGACCTCGCTCAGCGCCTCCGTCACACGCCGCGCCGTCACTTCGCCCTCGTCCCAAAGCACCTGCATGATTCGCAGCTGCACCTTGCCCAATTTCAGTGGCTTATCGGCCATATCGCATCCCTCTAACAGACTAGATTTAGTAAACTAAACGATTGAGATAAGTTTACTATACTAAACGACGGATGTCAAGCCTTATTTTCAGGAGAAAGGATATGCGTAAAAATCTAAGAGTCGCCCAGGGTGAGCAGATACGCCACGGTTCCGATCCCAAGGACGGACAGGACGGCGACGAAGGTCATGACGATGCGGCTAGGCGGCTGGTAATTGCCGTCGTCGATCATCGCGCGGGTTTTGGAGTAGGTAATCGCTGAGAACATCACGGCGAGGAGGCCGAAGACGGCGAAGAGCAGACCGAGCAGCGTGGCGCGACCGTGTGAGGCGTGATGGGGGGGCGCGCCGATGGATGATAATTGCAGTTCGAAGTAGCGCAGTCGGACGATTAATACGCCAAAGCCCATCAGCGCGATTCCCGTGCGCACCCAGGCGAGAAACGTCCGCTCATTGGCTAAATGTTCCGTTACTTTCGGAGAGATCACTGAACGCATTGTCCTTCCAGGCATTGTATGGCAGTGTAGCATATCCTCCGCCGCCCGTTCAATTGCCGGTTTTTCCTCTCTCCTCTTTGGTCAGCCCAATCACAGTCCGACAATGGAACTATCGCCGCAGGACGCGGCAAAGTAAGGCTAAAGGAATTCTCTTATGTTTCCCATGGAATGGTTATCGCGCGGGCGCAAGCAGGGTCGGGAGTCGCGGCGGCAGGAAGACCTGTCGCAGATCAAACTCTGGCGTGAGACCAGTCAATCGCTGGCGGTGAGTATCGAGCAGATCTGCGCGCTTTGCGAGGATCTTGCAACAGCGGCCGCGTCTCCTGACACGGCGTCTGCTCCGGAAAGCACGTTGGCGATGGAGCAGGTGCAAGTTCAGATCGAAGCCGTGCGGCGCTACGCCGCCTGCATCGCCAGCGACGCCGCCGGGCCGACGGCCGACGACGCCCCCCCGACCGCTCCCGAGATCGACATCGACCCCTATTCACTGAAAGAACTTCAGCGGCTTATTATTTCGGAGCAGTGCGAGTAGTCCTATATTCCCCGCCGAAGCAAACTTCGGCGGGGTTGGGCGGCGATTGTCGACAGCGCCGCCGAAGTTAAAAGCAAAATGGCCGTCAATGGCCATCGTTTCTTCATTCCGAACAGACCTCCGGACAAAAGCTCCCACGAAACCAAACTCTTCGCCAGTTTACCTCTCTCACTCCACATTTACTCCTTTCACAAAAACGGAACACTCGCCTGGAATGTAATTACAAACACCCCCATTCCCGCCCGAAGGGCCTTGCTGGAAAAGGGGGAGGCCGAAGTTTACTTCGGCGGGGGGATAGGTCTCTCCCGCACGGTTGCCAAATCCCATCGGTTCGTACTATAATAGAATCACGCGAAACCAAATGCGAAGAATATCGTTCAAGAAGGTGATAGTGCATGTCTGGACATAGTAAATGGCATAATATCCGCCTAAAGAAGGGCAAGATGGATGCCGACCGCGGAAAGATCTTTACGAAGATCGCCCGGGAAATCATCGTGGCGGCGAAGTCTGGCGGCGGCAATCCCGACACCAACATCACGCTGCGTAACGCCATGGCGAAAGCGCGCGAGGCGTCGATGCCCGCCGATAACGTCAAGCGCGCCATTCAGCGCGGAACTGGCGAACTCGAAGGCGCATCCTACGAAGAAATGACCTACGAAGGATACGGCCCCGGCGGCGTCGCCATCCTGGTCGCGTGCCTCACGGATAACAAGCAGCGGACCGTCTCCGACGTTCGCTCCTACTTTACCAAAACGGGCGGACGGCTCGGAGAATCCGGCAGCGTCGGGTATCTGTTCGATCCGAAGGGCGTCATTATTATCGATCCCGACGTCGCCGATGAGGAAAAAGTCACGGAAGCGGCCATTGAAGGCGGCGCCGAGGATATCCAGGCGACGGATGACGGCGGCTTCGAAATCACAACCGATCCGGGCGACCTGAACGCCGTGCAAAAGGCGCTGGATGCGGCGAATATCAAATACTCATCCGCTGAGCACTCGATGATCCCGCAAACCACCGTGGAAGTCAGTGGCAAGGAAGCAGGCCAGGTGCTGCGGCTGATGGACTATCTGGAAGATAATGACGACGTTCAAAAAGTTTACGCGAACTTCGATATTCCGGAAGGCGATCCGGCGGCCGGCGGCTAACGAGCATTATTCCCTGACCCAATCCGCCTGGGTCGAAGCGAGAGGCGGACGGCGATGCCGATAACGGGCTCCACGATATTCCCCCGCGAAGCCAAAAGGCGTCGCCGTTCTCACATGCGTCTCGCACCGATTTGCGTAATGATCCCGCTTCTGGCGGGTTTGACGGCGCTTCCCCGCGCCGCCACCGCCCAGGATCTCGCGCTTCATGCGGATCTCGGCATCGGCGGCAAATATCGCACCGGCTCCTGGATTCCTGTGACTGTCGCGGTCCAAAACCGCAGTTCTGAAACCTATCACGGCCAAATCCAGGTGCTGGCGGACTCAAACGGCCCCCAGCAAAACCATCGTTTCGATCAGACGCAGGTCTTCGCGGTTCCGGCCACCATTCCCCCAACGCAAGGCGCGCCGCAGCGCTTTACCGTTTACGCCCGCGATTTCGATCCTGTCCGCGACAACTTCACGGTGCAATTCGCCGAAGGTGATCGCGGTGAAGGACATGTGGCGGCGAAGATCGTAACCTCCGCAAATTATCATGTCCGGCCATTTTCAGGCGTGATGATCCCCGCCGGAGACTTGTTCGTCGTCGGTGTTGGCTCGGATCCCGCCGGAGCCTCTTTCCTCAGCGGCCTGCGCCTGGGCCTGCGGCATACGTCCGCCGGCGTCGAGCCGCAGCTACAGGCGTCCACCAATCCGAATATGGGCGGGCCGAACTCTGGGGTCACTCGCATCCCTACCGTGCAGGCCGTCTCGGCGCAGCCGGGGGACCTGCCGGACAGCGCCGCAGGTTACCGGGGCGTGGACGCCGTGCTGCTGGGAGCGGACGCGGCTCTGGATTCCCTTTCCGACGCCCAGGTGCAGGCGCTGCAGCTCTGGACGCTTTCCGGCGGACGGCTGGTCGTCTACGGCGGCTCAGGCTCCGTGTCCGGCGGCGCGCTGCCGGCAGGGCTTCAGCAGTTTCTGCCCGCACGCTTCGCCGGAACCGGCGCGCCTGTCCCACTACCGACGGGCTCGACGATCGCGGGACGATTGATCCCCTCGGGCGTAGGCGCTCCCGTAATTCTCCAAAAATCGCCCGAAGGCGCGCCGCTGATGCTGTCCGCTAGGTACGGCGCCGGCTCCGTTCTGATGCTGGCGTACGACCCGACATCGGCGCCGTTTCGCGCATGGACCGGCGGCGCGGAGCGCCGCTTTTGGCGCGGCGTCGTCATGGGCGCTCCGGCGCTGACGCCCTACATAATGGACGGCGAAGAGCGCGGGAACGGGCCGCAGTACGGTCCCACTAAGAAAGAACGTATCTCGGACATTGTGCTTCATGTGCCCCAGCTCAATGCACCGGATATTTTGTCCGTGGCGCTCTTTCTGGGTCTCTACATTATTATTCTCGTCCCCGTCAATTATTTTGTCCTGAAAAAATTAGACCGGCGGGAATGGGCGTGGGTAACGATTCCTGCTCTTGTCGTGCTGGTGTCACTGGGCGCCTACGGGGTCGGTTACTCCTCCAAAGGCGGATCGATGTTCTATAATCGGGCGATGGTGCTGGAAACCAGCGCCGGCGGCTCGCTTGCCGCCGCGTATTCGGGATGCGGCGTTTTTTCCTCACATCGGGCCAGTTATGACATCGACCTCGGCAATCCAACCGCCGTCGCCGCCGATCCGGGCCCAGTCGAGAATTATGGTGGCTGGTCGGCGTCGGATGCGTCGAACTTCGGCGGCGTTCACTATGTCGCGACCGGCGGCGGAACGGCGCTGCGCGGCATGGGCGTGAACATGTGGTCCATGCGCACCTTCGACGTGCAGTCGTCTGTGGATTTGGGCGGAACGATCGACGGCGCCCTGCGCGCCGTTCCGAATTCGGCGATCTGCACAGGCTCGCTCGCCAATCATACGCCGTATCCGCTGACCCATTGCGCGATCTACTGGAATGGATCGTGGTCGATGATCGACGACTTCGCTCCAGGCGCCTCGCTCACGCTGGACCAAAAACGAAAATGGGAGCGCGGGGGGCTCGACGCCTACATCGGCGGATCGTTTGCGACGTTCGGCCACCAGCAGCCCACCACCTCGTCCGAGGGAATGAAGCGAGCGCTGGCAAATATGGCGCAGTCCATTGCCCGCAGTCGAGGGCAGCAGGGATATGCGTACTACGGATTCGATCCGGAAGAGATTAAAAAGCCATTTCAGACTGGCGCGGACGAAGCCCTGCTAGTCGGCTGGAGCGCCGACGGCGCGATCGCGGGGCCGCCGCTCAAGATCGATGGACAAACACCCAAGCGTGACGATGTCGCGCTGATTGTCGTTCACATTCCCGTTCGATAAGCAGGAAACAATGCCCTCATTGTCGGAAAATCCCGTACTGCTCCGCGAAGTTCGCAGCCGTTTGCGCTGGCGGCGCGTTTCGAAGCAAACGCTTCTTCGCGGCGGCTCCGTCGTTGCGGTGCTCGCACTGCTCTGTTACGCCCGCTTGATCACGCTGATCAACCGCGGTCGCCCCGACGACGCCTCCACTCTCTGGTGGGTCATCGCTTACGGTCTGCTCGCGCTGATCGTGCTGCTCGCTCCCGCCCTGGCCGCCACCGCGATTTCCCAGGAGCGGGAACAGCAGACCTGGGAAGGCCTCGTCGTCACACGGCTCACGCCGATGCAGATCCTCGCGGGGAAATGGACGGCGCGGCAGATGCTGCTCGGCATCACGCTCGTCATCCTCGCCCCGCTAATGATCGCCGTCGCAATCAAAGGCCATCTCCCGTTCGTTCAGGGGCTGCTCACCCTCGTCATTTTGGTGATGACCAGCGGGTTCTATTCGGCGATGGGCATGTTCTGCTCGTACGTTGCGCGGCGCACCGCCGCCGCGACAGCCACGGCGCTGCTGATCTCCGTATTTTTATGCCTGGGAACGCTCCTTGTCAACGAAATCTTCTTCCAGCTAATGGCGGATCGGGATTATACACAATACACCTACTACCATCAGCTCACCCCGATTCTTTGGCTCAATCCGTTCCTGGTCATGATCGACCTTCAGGAGATTTACAATACTTCGTCTTACACGACCCCCTCTTATATGGTGGACCAGTGGACCTTCTCACGGCAGATGATGCTGACGGCGTATCCGGCCCTGACGGCAATTTTCACGGCGCTGATGTTCACATTTATGACGGCAAGATATCGAAAGCCCAGCCGAGAGCGCTGAGGTTGGGAAGGCTTGGAACAGCGTGATTCGAATCGAAAAACTGCGTAAGGAATACAAGGGTCTGACGGCTGTCAAGGAGCTTGACCTCCAGTTGGAAGCCGGCGACATCTTTGGCTTCATCGGCCCAAACGGCGCCGGTAAAACCACCACGATCAAGATGCTTGCGACACTGCTCAAGCCTTCTTCCGGCAAGGCGTACATCGACGGCGTGGACGTGGTGGCGAACCCGGAAGCCGTGCGCGAGCGCATCGGCTACATGCCCGCCTTCTTTGGCATCTACGACGACATGCGGGTGTGGGAGTATCTCGACTTCTTCGCCAGCGCTTATCGCCTGCCGCGCAACGAGCGGCCCCGAATTATTGACGATGTTCTGAACTTGACCGATTTGATCGGCAAAAAAGACAACTATGTCGAAGAGCTCTCCACGGGCATGAAACAACGCTTGTGCCTGGCGAAGACCTTGATCCACGATCCCAAGGTGCTGCTGCTCGACGAGCCTGCGTCCGGTCTCGACCCGCGCGCGCGCATCGAGATCAAGGAGCTTTTCAAAGAACTCAAGGCGATGGGGAAGACGATCATCATCTCCTCGCACATTCTGCCCGAGCTTGCCGACTTCTGCAACAAGGTCGGGATCATCGAGCGCGGCGAGATGCTGATTTCAGGCGACGTTCAGGAAATCATGTCCCAGGTCTCCGGCGGCAAGACACTGGAGATCCGCATCCTCGGCGATCTGGAGCATGCGGCGGAGACCACCCATTCGCTCCCCGGTGTCCGCGCCGTCCGCACACTGGACTCGAAACTCCATGTGGACTTCAACGGCGATCTGGAGGCCCAGGCGGATTTGAACCGGCTGCTGGTGGAAAAAGGCCTGCGCATTCTCAGCTTCACGGAACAGCAAACCGACCTGGAAGACATCTTCATGAAAGTCACCAAAGGACTCGTGCAGTAATTTCAGTTGAACGCATCCCAGTATTTGTGCTAGAATCACTCTCGAACGTTCTATCGCACAGAGGGACACAAAATGGCTGAAGAAGAGACTTTTACTTTCGTTGACAAGCGCGGCGGGGCGGCGGATATAGCGCCCGCGGAAGATCAGGCGGGGTTCGAAACGGAAGCCCCGGTGGAACCGTCCGCATCGACCGCAGTCGACGGCGCGGACGATATGGACGCCGTGCCCGACGTCTACCAGCTCCTGCAGTATGTGATGTCGCTGCTCGCCACGGAAGCGTGGCATAAGCTGGGCCTGATCGCGCACCCGCAGACCGGCGAGGCGATTGCGGATCTTCCGCAGGCTAAAGTCGCGATTGATGTCGTGGCGGATCTCGTCACGCACATGGAGAAAGCGCCCGAAACGATCCTGCCCCCGAACGGCCGCCGGGAACTGCGCAACCTGGTAAACGACCTGCGCCTGAACTACGTGGCCCAGCGCGACAAAGACAAAGCATGACGCCGCTGGAGGACGCCCTGCTGGAGCGGTATGAGCTCTTCACCAGCGTGCTCTGCCTCGCGGCGCAGTACGGGCCGGACACGCGCCGCGAGCAGACATACACGGAGGTTCGGGAATGGGTGCGCGCCAATCAGGATGCGCTCCCCCCGCTTCTGAGCCGCGCCGAAATCACGAACCAGTTTTTCCAGCTCTTTGAGCCTGAGACGCTGCGCGAGCTGTTGCAGAGCGACAGTGGAGATCTGATTGCGAATGTGGGCCATATCTCCGAGGCGCTTTATGCGGCGACGGAGTAATGTCAGGAATAGACCAAACAAAAATCGCCTCGCCGGAAATTCCGGCGAGGCGATTTGAATGAGAAGGCTATTCCGCTACGACTTTATCGGTGCGGATTTCCGCCAGCGCGGCGGCTTCGTCGTCGAACAGGTGGAAGATCTTGACGAGGCGCGTAATCTCGAAGGCTCGGCGCACGAACGGCGTCGTCGCGACCAGGCTGATACTGCCGTCATGCTCGCGAACACGGCGCACGGCGTCGACCAAGACTCCGAGTGCGGCGCTGTCCAGATAGGGAACGTCCGCAAGGTTGATGACGATATTATACCGCTTGCTTTCAATCAAATCACGGAGCGTGTCGCGGAACGCGCCACAGGTGTGCAGGTCGATCTCACCTTTCAGGTGAACGACAGGGATCTGATCCGGCGTTGGTTGCACGTCAATCTCAAGTAACAATAGAGCGAACCTCCCTACGATGCGTCGCTTGCGATAGCCGCGATACTCTAGCTTACCCATGAGTATCCGGGACCGAAACGCTTACCGGCGCCTCATGCAAAGTTACATCGACAGACCGATTATAGCATTTTTATGTTGCTTTGTCATGGTCCCGTCATGAAATTTCCGAACGACGTTTTTCGGGCTCACCGACAGGAATACGCAAAGAAAAAGCGAACATAAGCGCTTACGCTGGAGGAACGCATGAACTATCGACATCTGGGCCGGTCCGGGCTGCGCGTGAGCGAAGTCTCCCTTGGCTCCTGGCTCACATACGGCGGCGCGACGGAAAACGAAGCGGCGCGCCTTTGCATCGAAAAGGCCTACGATCTGGGAATCAATTTCTTCGATACGGCCAATGTTTACGCGCGCGGGAAGTCCGAGGAAGTGGTCGGCGCATCACTCGCCGCCTACCCCCGCTCGTCTTACGTGCTCGCAACCAAAGTCTTCTTTCCCATGAGCGACGGCCCGAACGATCGCGGTCTCTCGCGCAAACATATCTTCGAACAATGCGACGCCTCGCTGCGCCGCCTGAACACGGATTACATCGATCTCTATCAATGCCACCGCTACGACACGGAAACTCCCATGGAGGAAACGCTGACGGCGCTGGACGACCTGACGCGGCAAGGCAAGATTCTCTACGCTGGCGTCTCCGAATGGAGCGCGGAGCAGATCACGGAGGCCGCTCAGTATGGACGGCAAGCGCGCCTGCGCCCTCTCATCTCAAACCAGCCGAAGTACAACATGCTCTCACCCGAGATCGAAGCCGAAGTCATCCCCGCCAGCGAGCGTGAGGGTTTGGGACAGGTCGTCTGGTCGCCGCTCGCTCAGGGCGTGCTGACGGGCAAGTACAAGCCCGGCGCACCGCCTCCCGCGGACAGCCGCGCCGTGGACCCCAAACAGAACTTCTTCATCACCCGAGACAATCTTCTCAGCGACGAAGTGCTCGCGAAAGTCCAGCGCCTCGCGCCGATCGCGGCCAGCCTGGGCATGACGATGTCGCAGCTTGCGCTCGCTTGGTGCCTGCGCCAGCCGAACGTCAGCAGCGTGATTATCGGCGCATCCAAGTCCTCTCAGGTCGAGGACAACGCCGCCGCATCGGGCCAGACGATCCCCGCAGACGCCCTCGCGGCCATTCAGGAGGCGCTGGCGTAACATGCGGATCATTGAGTCATTTGACGATAAAGAAGCCCTGAGTATCGCCGCCGCCGATGCGATCATCGACGCCGCCGGACGCGCCATCGCCGCCGATGGGCGTTTTCTTTTCGTGCTGGCCGGCGGATCGACTCCGGAGGCCACCTACAAACTGCTCGCCGCGCCCGACCGCCGGGACCGCATCGATTGGTCGCGCACTTACATCTTCTTTGGCGACGAGCGCCTCGTTCCCTATGACGACCCGCGAAGCAATTACGGCATGGCGAAGCAGTCGCTCCTGAAAGACATCCCCGTAGCGCCCGATCATATCTTCCCCATGACCACGGATCTGCCCGGCGTGGAAGCGGCGCAGGCGTACAGCGATACCCTGACCCAGTTCTTCGGCCCGGAAACGACGCCATGGTTCCATCTGACACTGCTGGGACTGGGCGACGACGGCCACACCGCGTCGCTCTTCCCCGGCAAAGCCGCCCTTCACGAAACCAAGGCTTACGCAGTTTCCACGCCGCCGGGCGTGCTGCCGCCGCCCGTCGATCGGATTACGCTGACATTTCCTATTTTGAATTCCTCACGGGAAGTTTTGTTCTTGATTGCAGGCGAGGGCAAAGCCGCGCCGGTGCAGGCGATTCTTGAGGGTGGAGCGACGCTGGAAACGCACCCAGCCGCAGGCGTCACCGCGCCCGAGGGCAAAGTGACATGGATGCTCGACCGGCCGGCGACAACGAAATTGTGGGAACAAGATTGAACGGAAAAGCCCCGCCGGTCAATAAGATCGGCGGGGCAATGAGAACAAGTTATTGGAAGGCGAGAATCACTCCTCACCCTCCACAAACTCCAGCAGCGCAGCGATCTCTCGCAGCTGCGTTTCCCGAAGCGCCCCGTCATCGTCACTCGCATCGCGGCACTGATCCACGAAACTCGCCGCACCGGCGACATCCCCATGAACGGCAACGAGAACCGGATGCGGGCCGGCGCGACGCAGCCAGTATTTGGCGTTGCTGTAGTCGCCTTCGCGGCGGTGGATGATCGCGTGCCAGTAGTCGGCGCTGGACTCGCCTTCCAGCGCCTGTGACAGCGTGTGGGCGCGCGGCAAGTCGTCGTTGAGCAGGTGCAGGCCGATCTTGACGAGCTCGCCGGCCGGCAGATACTCAATGTCCGCCGACGTCACGGCGTCGTACGGCTGCGAAGGCAGCAGCGCGGGCGACGGGGCGCGAGACAGCAGACGCGATTTTAGTTCGGCGCTCTTCACATCGACGATCCTGGCTGGCCGCCGCCATACGATCCCTGCGCATTGCTGTGGGATTGCGACGTTCCATCCAGATTGATCACCACATCGGATTCCGCCTTCTGTCCGCCCATCTCAATAACGATCGCCGTTTTGAGCAGCGGCGTTTTCGGTCCCGCATCAGCCGAAGGGCGCATATATTTCCAGGAAACATGCTTCGGATCCGGATTGGCGTCGGTCGGCGCATGCATGTCCGCGACTGTCGGAACGTACGCAGGAATGAGGTTCGACAGGGTCACCGGATAGGCGCCGGTCTTATCGTGGTACTTCACGATCGCCTGGCGAATAATCGCGCCCTGGGCGCCCGTTTTCCCAGCGTTGACGGCCGTACCGAAGATCCCGCCCGATTTGGGATCGTTCAGTGCCTGCTTGACTTTTTGCGCGACAAAAATTGTGCCGATAATCCCCACGAGGAGGACGACGGCGCAGCCGATGCCGGCGGCCTTCAGGCAGCCATTGGAGTTGGACTTCGCCGGCGGCGGAGTATTCTGATAATATGGGGGTGTGCTCACTGAGGGTTAATCCTTTTTGTCTTCGGGCTTCTTGTCGTTCTTCGAGGGCGGCCGAACGCCGGAGTGTCGGTTCTGCATGGAGGGCGTAAAGTCGATGTCCGCCGTGACGCGCTCAATAAAGCCGGCCATGAGCCGCGCCGTATTCTGAACGTCCTCCAGGCACACTAGTTCGCAGGGTGTGTGCATGTAGCGCAGAGGGATGGAGACGAGGCCGGTCGCCATACCGGCCTGATTGAGCTGCATCGCATTGGCGTCTGTCCCGGTGCCGCCGCCTGCGGAAGATAGCTGGAATGGGATTTCCAGGTCGCGCGCCGTTTCGCACAGCATCTTGTAAACCTGCGGATTGATGTTCGCGCCCCGGCAGATCGTCGGCCCCTTGCCGATCTCCACATCCCCCACCCGGTTCTTGTTCATGCCCGGATAGTCTGTGGCGAAGCCCACGTCCACTGCGAGCCCCACGGTCGCGCCGGTAAAGTAGGATGACGTGCGCGCGCCGCGCAGGCCGATCTCTTCCTGAACCGTCGAAACGCCGTAGACGGCCGCCGCCAGGGTTTTGCCTTTGAGCAGGCGAATGGTTTCGGCGACGGCGAAGGCGCCGACTTTATCGTCGAACGCGTGCGCCACCGCCAGATCGCCTTCCAGCATGGCGAAGCCGGGGGAATAAGTGATCGGATCGCCGACTTGGACCTTTTCCGCCACCGCCGCCTTGCCCTGCGCGCCGATATCGATGAACAGATCGTGCAGGATCGTCTTGCGTCCCTTCTCCTCTTCCTCCATCAAGTGGATCGGCTTCTTCCCAATGACGCCCAGCAGCGGACCGGTTTCCGTGTGCACGAAAACGCGCTGCCCGACGGTAATGGCGGCGTCGTGTCCGCCGATGCTGCCGAAGTAGATATAACCGTCGCTATTGATATAGGTGACGAGAAAGCCGATCTCGTCGCAGTGTCCCGCGAGCATGATCTTGGGATTGCCGCCCGGATTAAGGATGGCGTAAGCATTTCCCATAACATCCGTGTGGACTTCATCGGCGTACGGTTCGACCGCGCGCCGGTAGACTTCCTGCGCCGGCTGCTCAAAGCCCGATGGGCTTGGAGCGTCGATCAAATCTTTCAGTACCTGCAGCTGTTCCAAAGGCAAAGCGATACACCCCCACGGTTTTGTGAGGACATTATAGCATGCAAGGCCCATCCGTACAAGATTTCTCCTCGCAACAATACGTGGGTCTCCAGTTTTGATCCGGCCAAGCCAATAATCAAATCGATAATATTTTACGGGCGGACGCCGCCAGCGGTGGGGAAGGATCAGTCGAAATGCTCGCACTTTCGCAAATATTCGGCAAAGAAACCGTGGTCGGTCTCGATATCGGCAGCCGTATGATCAAGGTGGCCTTGGCCGAGGCGGCGGGAGGACGATGGCGTATTCTCAAAGCCGCCTCCGGCCCCACCCCCCTGGATTCCATCCGTGATGGGATCATCGTGGACGGCCCCGCCGTATCGAAGGCGATCCGCGATCTGATGCATCAGCACGGTATCGAAGCCAACGGCGCCGTCGCCGCGATCAGCGGCGCCAGCGTCATCGTCCGCCATGTGAAGATGCCGCGCATGTCTGAAGCTCTGCTGCGCAAGGGCGTTCGTTACGAAGCCTCCAAATATATTTCGTCCGCGACCGAAGACAGCATGATCGAGTTTGAAATTACCGGCGATGTGCCAGGCGAGGCCGATAAGATGGGCGTTATGCTCGTCGCTGTTCCGAACGAGATGGTGGAGAGCCGCCTCGGCGCGCTCTCTGGAGCAGGTCTGGAGCCGGTCGGGATCGATATCGAGACATTCGCGATGCAGCGGGCGCTGATCGATCTGGACGAGACGAACAGTGTCGCAAGCGCCACTGTCGCAATGCTCGATATCGGCGCCACCTCGACGGATGTCTGTATCGTCACCGAGGGCAAGTTCGCGCTGACACGCAGCATCGCCATCGCCGGCGATAGCTTTACGAACGCGATTAAGACGATCTCCCGCACGATTGACTGGACGGAGCTGGAAGAGATCAAGCGCCGCGTCGATATGGTGGCGCTTCTGACGCCGGATACTCTGCCGGAAGCCATGGCCCTGGCGCAGGCAGTGCAGCCGTCAATCGATGAGCTGCTCCGCGAAGTGCGCCGCTCGATCAACTACTATCAGTCGCAGCTATCGGACCCGACGACCTCAAACCTGCCGGCCGGCGTCACCTCCGAAACCGGCGGCGGCGGCGTGACCCGTATCATCATCAGCGGCGGCGGCGCGAAAATGCGCGGCCTGGCCCAGTACATGACGGCGCGCCTGGGACTGCCGACCGAAATCCGGAGCGCTTTCCAGAACCCGAGCATCGACTCGGACGCGCTGTCCGAGGAAATCACAGAGGAGGGCGGACCGCTCTTCTCGACTTGTATCGGGCTCGCACTCAAAGAGCTCTCCGAAGCCGCGTCGAAAGCGGCCTTGAAAGCTCCCGCCGCTAAGGCGAAAGCCGCTTAACACCGCGAACTAATCGCGCTCGACATTCACGTTTAATTCGCTTCTGAAGGAGCAATGAGATGCCTTCAATCAATATGGTAGCCCTCCGGCGCGCGGAAAAGCGGCGTCAGGAAAACAATATCCGCAAGATCGTCTACGCCATTCTCGGCGAGATCGGCGTCTTCGTCCTGCTGCTCACGTTTATGAGCGCCCGTATGTTCGGAATCAACGGACAGATCGGCGACCTGGACAACAAGCTGCAAAAACTACAGCCGAAGGTCACTGCGATCCAGGCGCTGCAGCAAGAGACATCCAAGCTGATGCCCAAGGTCACGACCCTCGCCTCCGCGAAAGGCGATACGCTCTTCTGGTACGACAGCATCTACGCGGTGACACGCAGCCTGCCGAGCCGCACGTGGCTCACGTCCATCGGCACGCAGGGAAACACTCCTTCCGCCGCCGCCGCGCCGGCGACGGCGAATGCCGCTCCGGCCGGGGACGCCCCGACCTTAAGCGTCTCCGGAGTCGCGCTCAACCAGGGCGCCGTCGGCGAAGCGATGCTGCACATGAACCACGAGCCAAGCCTGGAAAGCGTCGATCTGGCGTATGTCCAGTCGCAGAAGACCGGAACCACCGACACTGTCGCTTTCCAAATGACCGTGCACCTGAAGCAGCCGGCGGCTCCCGCCGCCAAGGGAGTATCCGATGCTCAAAAATCTTAGCGCCACCGGCGCATCGCCCAAGAAGATCGCTCAGGGGCTCGCGGGTTTCGGCGGCTTGATTTTGATCTGCGGCAGCGCGGGCGTCCTGGCGCTGAATTCGCAGATTTCCGCGTTGCGCAACAAAGCAGACACTCGCGAGGCCGAAGTCGGCAGCAGTGAACAAGTGGCGAAGCGATTTGAGCTAACCCAGAATTCTTACAACGAAACGCTTGAGCAAATCAAAGACTTGGAGTCGTCGGTCTCCCAGAGCTCGTACGTTCCAACATTGCTTCAGCAGCTTCAGGCGCTGGCGGCTTCAACCCATTTGACCGTCTCCGCAGTGCGCCCGCTGCCTCCTCCGCCGCCACCGCCCGTCGTCAGCGGATCTTCAAGCACGAAAAAGAAGGCTCCGCCGCCGTACGACACGCTGGACATTTCCGTGGACGTCAAAGGGACATACGCGAACACTTCGACATTTCTCTATAGCTTGACGCGGTTCCCGAAGATCGTCTCCGTCAGCAGCGCGCAGATGCGCCCGGAAAGCGCCGGTCCCGATCAGAATCCGCTCAGCTCGCCGACCGTCGCCACGAGCCTGCACTTAACGGCGTATGTTTTCCATGATGACACTGCCGTCGCTTCTTCTGCGGCGCCCGCGACCGTCGCTGCAAACGCTCCGGCTCCCGCTTCGCCGCCGGCGACGAACGCGGGCGCAGCCGTCGGGACCGTGGCCGGGTCGATTGCCGCCTCGAAGGCCGCAGGAATACACAGTGCAGCCGGCGTCGCCACGCTCTAGAAATGCGTGAGGTTTTTGGAGAAATCTCTGATGAATAAGATTGACAAAAAACAGCTTCCGCAATTGATCGCCCTGATCGTCCTTTCGGTCGGCGTCTTCGGCTTCTTTATTTTTCGAATGATTGCGCCGACCCCGGCGGCCGCGCAGGCGCCGAAGACCGCAAAGTCCTCGGAGACCGAAGCGGCGAAGAAGGTCGCTGCGGCCGTCATAGACGCCGGTGAGATCGCTCCCGCCCCCGCGCCGTCGGCGCTGATGCGCGATCCTTTCCTGCCGGGCGTCGCCGACACAGCTGCTCTAGAAGCCTATCAAAAAGCCAGGGCGGAAGCCCCGCCAACGCCGCCGAGCGCTCCGCGCCGGTTCACTAACCGTCGCATGGGAACGGCCTCGTTAACGGCGCTGTCTCCCATGCCTGTTCCGCAAGTGTCGCCGCTGCCGAATATGGGAGCGCTTCCC
>NZ_JBDSQY010000056.1:0-14086 GCF_039929585.1 Capsulimonas sp. | reverse complement strand
GACTGAACGCCTTGCGGTCGCCGCGCCGCGCGCGGACCAATGTTTCCTGATTTTGCTTCTGAGCCTCGGTGGTCGTCGTCACGAATCCGAACTCCTTGCTATCGCTTCTGGGATACTAATGAAACGTCATTAGCGCCCCGGCGAGTTCCCTCTCAGTAGTATAGACACGTCGAAGACGGAAAAGGAACCGGTGTACAGAAATGACCACATTTTGCCGATCTCTGTAATGGAATGGGCGCAAGAAAGACTATGACTGGCGCCGATTGTGAATATCATAAATACTCTGATAGCATCTGGACATAAAGCTTCAATCAGAACAAAGTGTTTCCTCCCCGTACGATATCACACTTACACCTTCTCAGAGCGCACGAACCAAAATTTCGCATCAGGTTTTCTTAAATTTGATGAGATCAGCAAGTAAGTCCGTCTCCCTTGACGACACATTAAGGAAATTTATTAATGGCGACCGTCCCACTTTCACAAATTGCTCCCACCCCTTCCGAATTTCAATCGGCGGAAAGGCTGCGATTACATTTTCTTGATGGCATCAGAGGTATTGCGGCCTTTTTGGTTGTCATACACCACATGTGGCTCCATTGCTTCATCAATGCAGATGCTTCCTTGTCGCCATTGTGGTTTCAAGTGATGTCGATTTTTAAGTACGGCCATTATCTGGTAGCAGTATTTATTGTATTGTCCGGATTCTGTCTTATGATGCCTGTGGCTATGTCGAGGGGAGTAATGAAGAAGGGGTTCATAAGTTACATCGGACGTCGAGCGCGGCGCATATTGCCGCCCTACTACGCCAGTCTCGTATTTGCAGTTGCTCTACTTGCCTTAATCCCAGCAATACGTGCTGACAACGGATTGATATCCAGCACCTATCACCGCAGTGATATGGTAGGCTCATTAATCGCACACTTTCTTCTAGTTCATAATCTCATACCCAACTGGGCTCACCGAATTGATGGGCCGATGTGGAGCGTCGCAACGGAATGGCAAATCTACTTTTTGTTCCCTTTGATCCTTCTGCCAATTGGGCGGCGGTGGGGATCTATTGCACCGATCATAGCCGGATTAGCGATAGGATTTTGCACCGCAGGTACGTTTCTCAAAGAAGCTGGCTTTTGGTATGTCGGCTTATTCGCAATAGGAATGGCCGCCTGTAGTGCATGCTTCCCAGATAAAGCTTCACCCAGCGTCACTCAGTGGTCTTGGCCGCGCATGTGGGGATTGTTCGCGATACTGACATTGGCGGCGTTCGTCATCGCTCATCTGTATCACATTCTGATACTGCCTAGCTTCGATGTCGTTGCCGGGACATTGATGGCCTATTTTTTGATTTACTGTACGAAGTCGGCGACCCTCTCGGGAGGAAACGGATCAGTACTACGATTTTTATCATCAAAACCGATCGTCGGATTAGGAAATTTCTCGTACAGCCTATATCTCATACATTTCCCGCTCCTGTTAGTAGGAATCGCCCTGGTGTCGCCGTATCACTTTCGCTCCCATATTAACTTCCTGCTCTATCTTCTTGTTGGCTGCCCTGCCATCTTAGGCATCAGCTATCTGTTCCATCTTATTTTTGAACGGCCATTCATGAATATTCCCCGAGTCAAAGCGCACTGACCTCCATATTTCTTGGGTGCAAGTCACTTGCTGGCGAACGCTATATTCGCGCCTATCACGTCGAAATAGCTCTCCACGTAACAAGTTGCCGCTGGGGAATGACAGCTTTTGAGACTGTCATTCCCCGCTTCTCTTATCGGCTGACGCCGATCACCTTGCGGACCGAGGCGCCGTCTTCCGCAGTCTGAACCATAAACTCGGCGACATCCGCGCGGGAAATCTTGAAGCCGGCAAACGGCAGACGCCCTACCCGCTCGCGATACTTGCCGGTGTAAGCGGCGTCCGTTAATTGCGGCGGCCGAACCAGAGTCCAGTCGAGCGCGCTATTCTTCAAAATCTGCTCCATTGCGGCGGCGTCGGTGACGACGCCAGGAAAGAACAATCTTCCAAAAAGATACGCCGGCGGCAGGATGGCTTCCTTAAAAAGAAACGCCGTCGAAATGACGACAGCGCGTGTCACCTCCGTCTTCTTCATCGCATCGGTGAGTGCGATCGCGAACCGCTCCAGCAAATGCGCGTCCGATTTGGCGATCGGAACGCGCGGACCAAAACCGGAAATCACGGCGTCGTGACCTTGGATCGCTTTGGCGAGTTCCTCAACGTTCAGCAGATCCCCTCGCTGGACGTCGATGCGATCCTGAAACGGCGTCAGCTTCTCCGGTGAGCGCACGAACGCCGTCACGCAATGCCCACGCCCGATCGCCCGCCGCACGATCTCCAGCCCCGTTCCTCCCGTAGCCCCCAGGACAATCAGTTTCATTGCGCCTCCCTCGCGAGCTGCCCCTTCGCTGGAAAAACCAAACGCCGGCTATCGGGGCGGGTGAAATAAGAGATCTCCAGTATGGCGAAGATCACGAGCGGCTCCAGCGCATTCAGACCGTCGCCGGAGAGAAGATGAGAATAAAAGGCGCTGATAACGACGATCGCGAAGCCCGAGTACGCCCACTCCTTGAAGAGGGTGAGACCCGGAGCCAGCACGACAATCACGCCGATGATTTTGGCGACGCCCAGAAGATTGGAGAAGTAGGGGGGATACCCCAGGTGCGCCAGCCCGGTCATCATCGCAGGCGCATGCAGAAGGGCGAGCAGGCCGGAAACGGTCATGACAAACATCACGACGGTTGTCGTTGTCCAATAGGTGATTGATTTTGCTTTCATTGTCTTTCTCCCTCACACGAATACTTTGCTCTTCACTAATGAAGACCGGAGATCAGGGCGAGTTGTGACAATTTGGCTAATCGAGGTTTGGGGCCATATCCGGTAAATGAGAGATCTTTTCTGGATTGGTCACGAAATAGATGGTCTGAATGCGCTCCTCGAACGCATCCATGGTAAATACGGAGTATGGCTTGCCATCCAAATACAGCACGATCCCCGGCTCCCCATTGATCTGGGCAATACGCGGCGCAAGGTTTGCAGGGGCAAATTTGCGAGTGCCTCCCAGAATTGCACGGGCGACGTGATCGGCGCCGTGAATCAGATTTGGTACGGCGGTCGCCTTGCCTCCGCCATCGGTGTGAAGCACGACGTCATAAGACAGTACGGATACCAGACCGGCCAGATCGCCCCCTCCGACCGCCTGAAGAAACCGTTCGAGCAAATCGACTTGCTTTTGCGGCGACGCCGGAAAGCGCGGCCGCGCCGCATCGACATGCTTGCGAGCGCGCCGCAGGATCTGACGGCAATTCACTTCGCTCTGACCAAGGACGCTCGCAATTTCCGAATACTCATATTCAAAAACGTCTCGCAGCAGAAACACCGCCCGCTCCGCAGGCGTCAGGCGCTCCAGCAAAACGAGAAAGGCCATCGACAGCGATTCGCCCAGCAATGCGTTCTCCATGGGATCGCTCGCCGGATCGGTCACAATCGGCTCCGGCAGCCACTGCCCCACATACTCTTCACGCCGCACACGCGCCGACTGCAAGTGGTTTATGCACAATCGGCTGACGATCGTGACCAAAAACGCCCGAGGCGACCGAATATCATCTTCAGAAGCTCCCTCCCATCGAAGAAACGTTTCCTGAAGCATATCTTCGGCATCGGTCACGCTCCCGAGCATGCGATAAGCGATTGAGAAGAGCAGGCCGCGATACTGCTCGAACGCCACCAGCCGCATTTGTTCCAATTCGCCGCGCGATCCACCGCCCGAGGCGCCGCTTTTCCGCATGTTCTCTCCCTCCAACTTATCGTTCACTGGCAATTGCGCTAACCCTTATACCTAAAGACCGGAGACAAGCGTATTTTGTGACGGAATTTCGAAACGTTGCCGCAAAAATAAAGAGATAGCAGGCATACAGAACCTTGGCATCAGATTTGCTGCGTATTACATTACAAGAAAACACTGACTAAAATCGCAATAGCAGTCTCTCATAAAGTTTAGGAGCCACGCAATGTCGACTGCAACACTTTCGCGAGGAACGCCTTCGTCGCAGGGATTGACGCCTCAGACACGCCCCCATCTGCACTTTTTAGATGGGATTCGGGGCATCGCCGCGTTTTTGGTCGTTGTGACTCATATGTGGGGACATTGCTTTCTACGCACGGGTGAAACCGCGTATCCACTATGGTTTCGTGCGCTTTCAGTCTTCAAGTACGGACATTACCTCGTCGCAGTGTTCATTGTGCTTTCCGGATTCTGCCTGATGCTTCCGGCGGTGATGGCGGGCGGGGTGATGAAAAATGGAGTTGTCAGCTATATCAAGCGGCGCGCCCGGCGAATTCTGCCCCCCTACTACGCCGCTCTCGCCATCGCCGCAGGGCTGATGGCGTTATTTCCCATGCTGCGCATTGATGACGGAACGATTTTCAGTCCCTATCATCGCAGCGACATGGCCGGATCGCTCGTTACCCACCTGCTTCTGATCCATAACTGGATCCCTCATTGGACTCATCGCTTCGACGGACCGATGTGGAGCGTGGCGACGGAGTGGCAGATTTACTTTGTGTTTCCGCTGATGCTGCTGCCGCTGTGGCGTAAATGGGGCGCCATAGCGCCGATTGCGCTGGGATTGGCGCTCGGTTTCTGCACGGTCGGGACGATTTTAGAGGACGCTTGCTTCTGGTATATCGGCCTGTTCGCGATGGGAATGGCCGCATGCAGCTACTGCTTCCCGGGGAAGACAGACACGGAAGTGAGCCGTTTTTGGACATGGCCGCGACTTTGGGGCGTGTTCGCGGTGGTCGCCGTGGTGATGCTGGGCGTCGCCCGTAAAAGCCATCACCTCATGCTGCCGTGTACGGACGTGATTGCCGGCGTGCTGGCTGCCTATCTCTTGATCTACTGCACGCAGAAGGCAAGCGCCGGAGAATCTCCGCTCGTGCTGCGGTTCTTCTCATCGCGCCCTGTGACCATGCTGGGAATGTTTTCCTACAGCCTTTACCTCCTCCACCTGCCGCTACTGTATATTGGCAAGACATTGCTCATGCCGCACCAGTACAGCGCGCCGATAAACTTCCTCATCTACGCCGTCGTCGGCACGCCGCTGATCCTGGGGATTACCTATGCATTCCACCGGATCTTCGAGCGCCCATTCATGAACGCCCCGAACCCCAAAGCCGCGACGGCCCCCACCGCCGCGAAAGCCCTAAATAACGCTTAACCTCCCACGCCGAGATGACCTTCGCGATCATCTCGGCGTACTCATCCCACTCCTCACGCTTTATCTCCAAAACTGTTTGCGCATAGCGCTCTGCGAGTGCAGAATGAAGGTTGACGCAGGTAAAATTCGATGATACACTAGGAAACGCCACATCATTGATGAGGGAGAAGAGCGATGACTTTAACGATTGACGATCCTCAAATCGAGATACGATTACAGGAAGAAGCAGACAGGCGCGGAATAAGTGTCGCGGCTTATGCTGCAAAAATATTGGGCGCCGCGCTCGCCCAGACGCCCTCCTCGCCGCCCGATGTGCGGTTCGCTCCCGCCGATGAATGGATCGCTCATCTTTACTCATGGGCGAATAACCATCCAACGCGACAGCCTTTGCCGGACAATGCGTTCGACCGCGCCAGCTTCTACGAGAATTGAATATGCGCTACTTGGCCGATACCAATATTCTTCTTCGGCTGATTGATCCCGCAAGTCCAATGCACGCGACCGCCCTATCAGCGCTTACAAAGCTCAGAAATTCAGGCGAAACAGTGTGGGTAACGCCGCAAAATCTTGTGGAGTTTTGGAATGGGGCCACACGCCCAGCCGCCGCGAACGGCTTGGGACTCACGCCCGCTCATGCCGCCTTGGAGATGGCGCAAATCGAAGCAATTTTTCCACTTGCCGAAGACAACGCAGCCATCCATCCAGAGTGGCGCATGCTTGTCGCCAATGCCGGTGTCTCTGGTGTGCAAGTTCATGATGCTCGGCTGGCGGCTGCAATGCGCGTTCATGGTCTTACACATCTGCTCACCTTCAATATCCGTGATTTCGGCAGATATCCGGGTATTACCCTTGTCCATCCCAACAGTGTTTAAGCGACTTCCCTAATGTTACAGCCCCAAATCGGTTGATCTCCACGCCGAGATGTCCTTCGCGATCATCTCGGCGTACTCATCCCACTCCTCACACTTTGTCTCCAAAACTGTTTGTGACCTCAACAAAATGTAAATCACGATTATAGCAGGTAACCAGCGCCTTGGCGCCAATATTGCATGATCTATATTACAAATAAAATATAATGCATAGTTGCAAATATTGCTTTAGAACTCTTAAAGGAGCAATGACTTGCCAACTGCTGAACTTTCGCACGAAGCGCTCTCAACACGAGAGATCGCACTGCCAGCGCGGCCACGTCTGCACTTTCTCGACGGAATCCGAGGATTAGCAGCGTTTCTTGTTGTCCTGCACCATATGTGGACACACTCTTTCCTCCGCGCTCCAGCCATGGATTACCCACTCTGGTTTCGGGCGTTCTCTTTTTTGAAATACGGGCACCACCTGGTTGCCGTATTTATTGTGCTGTCTGGATTCTGTCTGATGCTGCCGGTGGTGATGGCGGGCGGGGTGATGAAAAACGGGGTGATGGGCTACATCAAGCGCCGGGCGAGGCGCCTGCTCCCTCCCTATTATGCGGCTCTGGCTCTTTCCGCAGCTCTGCTTCTTTTCTTTCCTTCGACACGAATCGACGATGGCGCGATTTACGGCGCCTACCACCGCGACGACATGGCGGGTTCGTTCATCGCCCATCTGTTCTTGGTGCACAATCTATGGCCGAACTGGGCGAGCCGTATTGACGGTCCGATGTGGAGCGTGGCGACGGAGTGGCAGATTTACTTCGTTTTCCCGTTTGTTCTGCTTCCTCTTTGGCGCAAATGGGGTTACGCAGCGCCGATTGCGATTGGGATCGCTCTTGGCCTTGCTGTTCTCAATACATTCCTGCGAGAAGCCAGCTTCTGGTATATCGGTCTCTTCGCGATGGGAATGGCGGCCTGCGGCGTATGTTTTACTCCTGAGGGGGCCAATAAGCCGCAGTCATGGCCGTGGCTTTGGGGAGCGGGCGCTCTGGCGTTAGGCGCGACGGCTGGGACTGCGTACGGAAGCACGGTTCTGACCGGACCATGCGTCGATATCGCTTGCGGCGTATTGACCGCCTCTCTTCTGATCTATTGCACGCGGCGGTCAGTCGTTCCTGAGAATTGTGCTCCACTGATCATGCGCATACTCTCATCCCGGCCGATCGTCGCGCTTGGCAACATCTCTTATAGCCTCTATTTGACGCACTTTCCCCTCCTGCTCATGGCGGAACGATGGGCGGAGCCGCGTCAATTTCGCGCATCCGTCAATTTTGAAATTTACGCCGTGTTTTTACTGCCGCTCATGCTTCTATTTGCTTATCTCTTCCATCGTGTGTTTGAAAAACCAT
Source organism: Capsulimonas sp. (assembly GCF_039929585.1). Lineage (NCBI taxonomy): Bacteria > Bacillati > Armatimonadota > Armatimonadia > Capsulimonadales > Capsulimonadaceae > Capsulimonas > Capsulimonas sp. The sequence goes on along the minus strand of NZ_JBDSQY010000056.1, from coordinate 6,595 downwards.
TCTTAAATTCCCCAAACAAGAGGTGACGTTCACAATCCCAAGTACCGCTTCAACTCCCAGGCCGAAACGTCCTTCGCGATCATCTCGGCGTACTCATCCCACTCCTCACGCTTTGTCTCCAAATACGTTTGGGCATAACTTTCCCCAAGCGCCGCGCAAAGTACGTCGTCTTTTTCCAATTCATCCAGAGCCTCGCCGAGATTGGCGGGGAGCAGCTCGATGCCTTGAGCGCGGGCTTCTCGCGGCGATAGCAGGAAGAGGTTGCCCGAGCGGGGATCGGCGGGGCGCAGACCGCGTTTGACGCCGTCGAGTCCGGCGGCGAGGAGGGCGGCGCTAGCGAGGTAGGGATTGGAGGAGCCGTCGGCGGTGCGATACTCCATGCGGCCGGGCGCGGGGACACGGACCATCATCGTGCGGTTATTGCCGCCGTAGGCGATGTAGATCGGCGCCCAGGTTGCGCCGGAGCGCGGGGAGCGGGCGCCGAACCGTTTGTAGGAGTTGACCGACGGTGCGGTCAGTGCGCAGAGGCCTTTGGCGTGGTCGAGGATGCCGGCGAGGAAGGACAGGGCGAGGCTGGAGAGGCCTAGGGGATCGCTTTTGTCCAGGAAGAGATTGTCTTTGCCTTCGGTGTCCCAGAGTGACAGGTGCATGTGGGAGCCGTTGCCCGTAAGGTTGGCGAAGGGCTTGGGCATGAACGTGGCGCAAAGGCCGCGCTCCTCGGCGAGCGCTTTCACCATGAACTTGAAGAATGAGACGCGATCCGCCGTGGTGAGGGCGTCGGAATAGCGCCAGTTGATCTCAAACTGGCCGTTGGCGTCCTCGTGATCGTTCTGATAGACGCCATAGCCAAGCTGGTTTGCGTAGGTGATGACGGTGGTCAGGAAGTCGGCATTGCGCAGAAGTGACAGCTGTCCGTAGCAGGGCTTGGCGAGAGTGTCGCCGGCATCGGCGACGCCGATGGAGCCGTCGGCTTTCTTATCAATCAGGAAGAATTCGGGCTCGACGCCGACTTTGAACAGGAAGCCCTGCGATTTGGCGTCGGCCATGGCGCGGCTCAGGATCGTGCGCGGACAATGCGCCCATTCGCCGCCGTCCATCGTGAGGTTACCGGCGATCCAGGCCATGCCGGGCTTCCAGGGCAGCGGGAAGACAGTGGAATCGGCGACGGGGGTGCAGGAAAGATCGGGATCGTGCGGCCCCTGCCCTACTCCGTCCACGGCGAAGCCCGCGAAGCCGGCGGCGCCAGCGCATACGTCCTCCAGACATTCGGCGGGAACGAGCTTGGCGCGCGGCGTGCCGTGCAGATCGACAAACGACATCAAAAAGAACTGGATGTTTTTCTCAGCGAATAAGTGCTGCGTTTCGGCGATGTTGAGCATGGTGTGTCTCCTGGGAGTTTCGCATAGTCGTCATCATCGACGCAGTTCGCAAGCTTGAGTGTGTGGCTGAATCGTTGGCTTAGCGCAGAAAACGCGCCTTCCGGTAGGTATAGCGCGATTTGATCGGGCGTTCTGCGGCGAAGCGCGAAAGCGTAAAGAGAGAAGTGTCGAAGGGAGGCGCTTCGCCAAGAGCGCGCGCCGCCATGGCGTCACCGACAACCGGGGCGAGCTTGAAGCCATGTCCGGAAAAGCCGACGGCGGCGTGAAGCGTGGAATCAAACGTGTCGATGATCGGCTGCCAATCGGGGGTTGTCTCATACAGGCCGCAGAAGGCGCGCCGCACATCGACATTTGTCATCGAATCAAATCGCAGAGCAGCCTTTCGTCTTGCCGCCTCGATGGCGCAGGGATCGGCTTCCTCTCGGTAATTCTCGGGCATCGGCAGTCTCTCCGCCAGATCGGCCATATCCGATGAGCCCGCCCACATGCCGCCATTTTCCTCCTGACGGTAGTAGGCCAGATGGATTAGGTCTGAAACGACCGGCATCGGCTCTCGGCATTCCTCCGGGCGCTCCAGGACCGTAATTTGCGCGCGCACGGGCGTGACGGGAAGCTCCAGGCCGAAGAGAGCGCCGACCGGTCGAGACCAGTTTCCCGTACACACCACAACGCGTGACGCCGAGACGACATCGCCGCTCGACAGCGTCACGCGCCATGCCTCGCCTTCGCGCTCCGCCGCCGTCACAGAACTGTCGAACAAGAACTTCGCCCCGAGTTCCTGCGCCTGCGCAGCGTAGGCGGCGACTGTCATGGCGGGACTGGCGTAGCCGGCCTTCGGCTCCCAGGCGACCAGAGCCACGTCATCCAGCTTCAGCCAGGGAATACGGGCGCCGAGGTGATCCGGCGGGATGAGCGAGACATGCACGCCCAGCGCCTGATGCATACAGACATTCAGGCGCAAGGTCTCAGCGTCGTCTTTATCCACCAGCACCGAATAGCCGCAGCGGACAAACCCGCACGGCTTGCCTACTTCGTCGGCGAACCGCGCATAGCGCTGGTTTGCCTCCCAGGCAAGCGTCACCAGTTCGGGGACACCGTAGTGCGCGCGGATAATGGCGCCGGAGCGGGCCGTCGTTTCACGCCCCGGCGCCTCGCGGCGCTCCGCCACCGTGACGCCCACCCCGCGCTTCGCCAGATAATACGCCGTCGCGCAGCCGATCAGGCCGCCGCCGACCACAAGAACATCCGTCGTCATCACCGCCATCGCTCAATGCCCTCCCACGGAAGCCATCGTTAACGGATGGCGCATGCCGGCAAGAGGCAGGCCGGTCATCAAAGCGGATTCCAACGTCAAGGCGCGCAGGTCGTCGCGGTCCAGGTTCTTGACGTACGATTTGCCGCAGGCGCGCGCCATCATCTGCAACTCCAGGGTCATGGCGCGCAGGAAATTCTCCACTCGCTCAGCAGCCTCCTCCACGGGCAGCCGCGCCATCAGTTCCGGGTCCTGGGTGGCCACTCCCACGGGGCAGCGTCCGGTATGGCAGTGATGGCAGGCGCCAGCCATCGTTCCCAGCGCCATATAATCTTCCAGGTAAAGAGGCGCATTGCAGTTCAAGGCGATGATGGCCGCCGTACCGATCGCGACGGCGTCGGCGCCGAGCGCGATGGCCTTCGCCGCGTCCACGCCGCTCTTGATCCCGCCGGCGACGATCAGTTGCACCTCGCCTACCAGGTCTAAGTCCTCCAAGGCGCGCACAGCCTCGCAAATCGCCGCCAAGGTCGGGATGCCCGTGTGGTCGAGCAGAACGTCGGGAGAGGCGGCCGTGCCGCCTTCCATGCCGTCCACCATCACGCAGTCCGCCCCAGCCTTGGCGGCGAGCTTGACGTCTTCATACACCCGCGCGGCGCCCAGCTTCACGTAGATCGGCTTTTCCCAATTGGTCGCCTCGCGAAGTTCTTCGATCTTGATCGCCAGGTCTTCGGGCCCCATCCAATCGGGATGACGGCAGGGACTGCGCTGGTCGACGCCATCGGGGAGATCGCGCATCGCCGCAATCTCTGGGCTGACTTTTTGCCCCAGCAGCAGCCCCCCTGTCCCTGGCTTGGCGCCCTGCCCCACGACGATCTCGATCGCGTCGGCGCGCTTTAAGTCGTGTGGATTGAAGCCATAGCGACTCGGCAGACATTGATAGACGAGGGTTTTGGAGTACTCCCGATCCGTTGGATGCATACCGCCGTCTCCGGTGCAGGTGGAGGTCCCCACCCGAGTCGCCGCCAGCCCCAGCGCTTCCTTGGCGTTGCGGGAAAGAGCCCCGTAAGACATGCCGCTGATGGTAATCGGTGTTTCCAGCTCCAAAGGTTTGGAAGCAAAGCGCGTTCCCAGGGTGACTTTGGTCGAGCAGGTTTCGCGATAACCTTCCAGGGCCACGCGGGTCAGCCCTGCGGGCAGAAATGTCAGATCCTCCAGCGACGGCAGCCGGCGCGCCGTGGAGAACGCGCGGATACGGTAGCGGCCCAGACGGGCCTTCTCCTGAATATCGTGGATGGCGGCCGGGTCCCATACGTGGGAGGGGGTCGCGTCATCGATCGGCATCGTACGTCTCCTTGCTTCGAAATCAAAGCGTTCGGCTTTTGGTGATTGGCGCCCACCGATCTGTCCCACAGCTAAAGCAATGGTCTAGTCAGTGGGAAGGCGGCTAAAGCCGACTGTCGGATTTCGGAGTGTGGCGAACACCTCTCCTAATCCTCTCCTCATCCGACAGCCTGCTTCAGCTGGCTTGCCCCTGCCTAGACCACTGCTTCAGCTGTGGGACGCAGAATGGAAAGTCCCCCAAATCAAAGCGCGGTCTTCCAGATCTCCTTCTCCTTGGTGGAGAAGTTATAAAGCTTCTTTCCAGACACGATCTTTTGGAACTCCTCGGGGCGCGCGTCGATCCCCGCATCGCCTAGCGCCGCCTCCAGCATCGCGGCGTCTTCGTCGGTCAGATCAGAAATTACCGCGTCGCTGCCCAGCGACGCGATCATGCCGCGCACATAGATTTTGCCTTCGTAGAGCGAGTCGCCCAGCGCCTCGCCGGCGTCGCCGCAGATGATCAGCACGCCCTTCTGCATCATAAACGCCGACAGAACACCCACACTGCCGCCGACAATCAAGGTTCCGCCCTTCATCGCGATGCCGCAGCGCGCGCCGGCGTCGCCGCCGACAATCACGGTTCCGCCGCGCATCGTGGCGCCCGCCGCCGAGCCCGCCGCCCCCGTGATGGCGATGCGCCCGCCCATCAAATTCTCCGCCAGTCCCCAGCCGGCGTCGCCGGCCACTCGGATATCGACGCCGTCGCAAAGACCGCCGCAGTAATAACCGACGTGGCCGTCGATCTCCACGGACAGCGGCGTCGTGACGCCGACAGCCAAGTTATGCCGGCAGTCGGGATTGCTTAACCGAACGGGCGTCTGAGCGAGCGACGCTTCCCGGAGGGCCAGATTGATCTCACGCGTCGTGCGCGTTTCACAGTCGATCGTCACGATTATGCCTTGCTCCAAACTCGGACCTCCCGTGCGGCGATCTCACGCACCTTCGCCCCGTTCCCGAGCACCCGGTGCAGCGCCTGATGCTCGGACGCCAGCGCGACCACGTCCTCCGTCTCGACATACAGCAAGGGTTTGGTGGCGATCGGATCGCGCAGAACACCGATCCCCTCAGCCGTCGCCACTAAAAAGGAGAACGATCCATCCAGCACCTCGCGGGCTTCATACAGCGCCGCCTCCAGATCCATCCCCGCCGCTAGCTTTTCCCCGATCACCATACCGATAATCTCCGAGTCGTTCTGACTCGCAAAAGAAAAGCCCCGCGCCTCCATCCGTTTGCGCAGTTTATAGTAATTTGTGATATGGCCGTTGTGAGTGACGGCGATGTCGGGATACGGCCGCCCCCAAAAGGGCTGCGCGTGCGCGGGGTCGATCCGGCTTTCCGTCGCCAATCGCAAGTGCGCGATCCCGTGCGTCCCGGTCATATCCTCGGCGTCTTCTTCCAGTTTCGAAGCCGCCCCCACGGTTTTATGGATGCACAGCGATTTGCCGAAGGCGATCGCCGTCGCGCCGGGAAACGTCGTCTCCAGGTTCGTCACAAGCTTTCTAACGGCGTCCGATCCCTCTTCGCTCACGACCGCGCGGAAGCCGGCGCTCTCCGGCTGAAGGTGCGAGAGCAAGCCGCCGCCCGCAGCCAAAACCTCACGCGGCTCGGGCAGTTCCGCATCCGCCGGCCACAAGACTTGAATTGAGGCGCGCCGCTCCGGCTGGGAGTAGACGGCGATCCCGGCGGAGTCCGAGCCTCGGTGCTGGAGGCAGGCCGCCATTTCCAGCAGCGTATGTCCGACCGGATGATAATACGCCTTCGGGGTCCGATAGAGGATTCCCGCGATGCCGCACATAACACACCTCCCGAGCAAGCAAACAAAAAGACGCCTTCCCTGCCCCATGGATGATTATCCACGGGAATCAGAGAAGACGTCTTCGCCTTCCAAATACCGATCAGCGCACAACACTGGGCTGATGGTGTATCATATCACGACGGGCGCGGCTCTGTCAACAGGGCCGCTAATGAATTTTCCACGAAGCAAACACTTCGCAACCCATCAAACGACAAACGCCACAAAATGACAACCTATCACCTTGATGAAACTGACAAACTGTTACTCAAAGCGCTCAGCGAAGACAGCCGTGTTTCCGCCGCTTCCCTGGCGAAGATCGTCGGCATGACGCGCCAGGCGGTGGCGGACCGCATGGACCGACTGCGCGCCGAAGGAGTGATCCAGGCGTACACCCTCAGCATCAATCCCGACCGGATCGGCATGACCGTGCGCGCCTTCATTGCCATCACGCTCATGCCGGCCTGCTCGGACGCCGAAGAGGCGAGAGTGATCCAATTATTGAAAGACAACGCCTGGGTGCGCGAATGCTATCGGGTGACAGGCGAAGATTACTTTCAAGTGCGTGTGGTGGCGCCGAACATCGACGCCATTCGCTCCGTGGTGCTGGATCTGCGCGCGACGGGAGTCGTGCAGGGAACACGCACGATGCTAGCGCTGCAAACGCTGTTTGAAAAAGACCCGGCGGGATTTATCGAAGTAAACACGTAGCTGGGAGGCCCTCATCCCCCAGCCCCTTCTCCCAATTCTAGGAGAAGGGGAGCCAGAGGGAATTAAGATTTTGATCTGAAG
>NZ_JBDSQY010000055.1:0-7069 GCF_039929585.1 Capsulimonas sp. | reverse complement strand
CCAAGAGGCCGCGAGTTGGTGGCTGCCGGATGAGCCGTCTTGTTGCTGCGGAAATGGGGAGTCCCGTGACTATAAGGGGGAGTTGCTCGAAGATGGTCTTTTCCCAGACGGCGGGAGTAAGTTCGTTTATACTTGCCAGCAGTGCGGGAGGCGTTACGTGCATGGTCATCGAAAGTTTCTGGAAGTTTACACGGACAACACGCTTCATCCCTCTATGAAGCATGCGCCGTTTGGCCGCTGGGGGCCTGATGGTGACTGATCGGAAAGGATGGGATGATGGAGTCAAGAGTTTGCGCTAGAAAACGAATTCGGCAAGCCGGGCAGACGATCTTTGAATTGGGCTGCCTGTTGTTCGTTATTGCCGCCGGTATCGCTGTCGCGGTGTCGTTCTGGCGCCATTGGGGGATTATCGGCGCATTAATCGGATTTCCTGTCGGATTCTTTGGTCTTTATTATCTTTACGTCGGCATTCTGAAGTTGGATAGTTGGTGGCTTTCGGTGACGCCGCCGTGCTGCTGTGGAGAAGGCTCATCCAGCAGTTACGATGTCGAGTTTCTCAAAGAAGGTCTTTTCCCAGGCGGAAGTCTTGAGTTCGTTTATACTTGCCAGCAGTGCGGGCGGCGTTATGTAAAGGGGCATCGTAAGTTTCTGGAAGTTTACACGGACAACACGCTTCATCCTTATATGAAGCATGCGCCGTTTGGTCGCTGGCGTCTTGATGGTGACTGATCGGAATATATTGTAAGGATTCGGAAAAGCTCTCGCTTCGGCGGGGGCTTTTTTTCTTGGCGGCGGGGCGGGGCCTCGCGATGGAAAGGGTTCGTTATGAGCGCTGTTTACGACTCCGCGCGCGCCGCGTTTTTGACGGGCGGGATCAATTTGGTTTCCGATACGGTGAAGGCGGCGCTGGTGAAGACGACCTATACGCCGAGTTATGGGACGCACCAATTTCTCAGTGATCTGGGGGCGAATACGACAGGGACGGATCAAACGCTGTCGTCGAAAACGGCGACGGCGGGGGTGTTTGATGCGGCGGATCTCTCGTTCTCGGGAGTTCCGGCGAGCACGGCGATCGGATACATTGTGCTTTACAAAGATACGGGGAGCGCGGGGACGTCGCCGCTGGTGTGCGCGATCGATGCGTCGCTGACGACCGGCGGATCGGTAAGCACGATCGGTGTCACCTGGGACAATGGGGCGAGCCGGATTTTTAAGCTCTAGGCTGGGGCCGGGAAGGATAACGGCGTGACGAATTACTATGTGCGAAAGACGGGGTCGAACGCCGTCGCCGGGACTTCGGTGGGGGCCGCGTGGCTGACGGTTACGAAGGCGATTGGACCCTCTGGAACGACGGTTGGCGGCGACGTGGTGTATCTGGGAGCGGGAATTTATCGGGAGACGGTAACGGTGTCAGTCACGCCGGCGTCTGTGCTGCGGATTGTCGGCGATGTGGACGGGGCGCAGACGGGGGATCTAGGTGAGGTCGTTTGGACCGCATACACGACGAACGACCAGACGACGCCGGCGACGGTGGCGCCGCTCAATATGAACGGCAAGAGCTTTCTGCAGTTCGAGAAGATCCGTTTCGTGGGCGCGAACGCCGCCTCGACGGTGGCGTCCATTGTGAATGCGCTGACGCTGACGTCGACAAACATCACGTTTTTGGACTGCACGTTTGAAGGCGTCGCCTCCAATAACAGCAGCCGCATGGTGCTGGTTTCCGGGGCGGCGGGCGTGACGCAGAATATTTTGTTCGACCGTTGCTTGTTCAAGTCGTATTGTCCGGCGAGCGTTGTGTTTATCAGCACGCCGACGTCCACGACGGGAGCGGACTGGGATGTCGGGATTGAGTTTCGCAACTGCCGGATCGACGCGGGCGGTGCGGGGACGGTGTTCGCCATGACGCCATCGGCGTCCGGCAACGCATTTAAGCCGGGCGGCCTGCTGATACGCAACTGCACCGTGAATGGCGGAGGGACGGCGGTGGCCGCCTCCGCCGGCGTTTCCACCACTGTTCCCATTCGCCTGGAGAATTCGGTGATTGTGGGCGCGGGGACGGGAATTAGTGTGGGGACCGCCGGCCAGGTGATTGACAACTACACGCTGATCTGCGCCAATACGCCGCGCACGGCGGGAACGGCCGGCGCCAATTCGCAAGCCGGACCAGCATGGTATCCGAACCTTCAGATCGGGCACGAAGTGATCGTCGGTCAGCAGCAGCGGCCGTATTTGTATCCAGGCGCTGGGTCGAATGTGCTGGGATTCGGCGCGGACGCGACGTATACCGCGCCGGCCTACGATCTTGCTAACCTTCCCCGACCGTCCGGCGGCGGATCGATCCTGGCGGCGGCGGGATGTTTCGAGCGGCATGGAACGGGAGTGGGCTCCGCCGCGAACGCCGATGGCGGCGTGGGGAAGTGCCTGAAGATCACGGGGCCGGGTGACCAGGATTTTCAGCTGGCGGTGGACGCCGTGTCCACGGTGATTACGGTCAAGGTTCTGTGGGACAGTGGGCACGGCGATACAAACAAACCGCAGGCGTCGCTGCTCGCCAACGCCGAAATCGGGTACGCGGGGGAGACGAAGACAGCAACGGTCACAGCGCCCAGCGCATATGAGACGCTCACGTTCACGGCGTTCACTCCAACGGCTAAGGGCGTTGTGACCCTGCGCCTTTTCTCTCGCTCCGCTTCTGGAACCGGGAACGCTTACTTCGACACCGTAACGCGCACGCCTTAGTCCAAGGGAGGAACCATGCCGGACCCCAATAATTTCGACTATTTCCGGCGCGGCGAACTGGCGAAGTCCGGCGGCGACGGCTCCTTCGGCCTGGACTACGCCGTGCGCGGCGAGCCGGTGGGAGCCATCAGCGCCGCAGCGGCGACCGTGTATGCGCTAACGCCCACTGGCATCCCCAGCACATCCGTGCTCGGCGCCCCATCGCTGTCCGTGTCCTATCTGCTGACGCCGGTAGGCCTCTCGTCCAGTGAGACATTCGGGTCTCCTTCCTATAGTGGAGCGACGGTGAACCAGGGCTCGATCGTAACGCAGATCGGCGCGGAGATCGCGGCGACGGCGGAATCGGGGGCGGCGCGCGTCACGGCGGCGCAATTGGAAGTGGCGGCCCAGATGTCCGGCGGCATGGTCCGCGTGACGGCGGCGAACGCTGAGGTCGCGGCGACGATGTCCCGGACGGAGGTGCGCGTCACGGCGATCTCGCGCGAGACGGCGGCGTGGATGTCGGGCGCCAATGTCCGCGTGACCGCGATCAGCATCGAGTATGCGCTCGGTCCGCTGCCGCCGGGTGTCGTTATCCCGCCGCCGGGAACAATGCTTGATCCACTGCCGCCGAACTGCGACTGCTGCGCCGGCCAATGGATGACGGGCGACCTGCCGCCTACACTCTGGGGCGATGGCGCTGTTCCCGTCACGTCATGGGACAGCGGCGACGCGCCCGCGACAACCTGGACAATGCCTGATTGCTGTTAAGCGAGGATCACTATGCCACCTATTTCCACTACGTTTTCACAGCAGCGCCGCTTTGACGGCTTGGATCTGTTTCACATTCCTGAGGACTTGCCCGTTGGAGCGGTGCAGCAGGCGGACAATCTTTATATCGATGGCGGCGAGCTGGTGACGCGTCCTGGGAAGCTCGGTATGTTCACCACGCCGCTGCATGATCCGGATCCGCCGTACGCGCGGAGGGCTCTGCATGCGCCGCTGGCGTTTGTGCAAAGTAATGGGGTGCGGCAGATCTTGTTTGTCGCGAAAGGCGCTCTTTATAAAACGATCAAAGGCGCGTCGGGTTGGACCGAGATCAAACTCAACGACATGAGTTCTTTCACGCTGGCAAGTGAGAGCGTGCAGATGGCGCGGGTCGGGAAATACGTGTATCTCGTGGATGGGCAGACGAGCTCGCCGCTGTACCGAATCGATCTGGATCAGACACCGTCGGCCGCAGTCGCGACGACCCCGGACGCGCCGGCCATGGCGCTTTCCGTTAGTCTGAAAAACATTCCGATCGAGAACTTTGGCAGTCTCACGGGATGGAGTTCGCGGTCAGCTCCCTCGCCGCCGTCACTGCCATTGACCCCGGATAACCTCCTGCGCAATGGAAGTCTCGGCAAGGCGGGCGGCGGCGATCCGGTCATTCCCGACTACTGGGATAGTATCGGCGTCGCAGACCCCGACTCACGGACGGTGGGCAGTGTCGGCGGGCGTATGACGCCATTTGACGGGGCTTATGCGCTGCTGCTTGACGACCCCGGCGAAGGAATCATTCAGAAAGTCCCCGCGCCGACCTATCCTAATGGTCAAGGCGGATCGGCGCGTGTTTATGAGTTTGAGGGGCAATTCCATCAGGCGGACCGCACGGGTGGATCGAGCGTGGTCGTGACCCTGTATGGAATGGACTCGACGGGCAATATTCTGGGACAGACCTCCGTGGAGTTGACGTTTCCCTATAATCCAGATACTTCGGTAACGGGGTGGGTGCGATCGCGGGTGACGCTCTCGCTGACCGGTCTGCCGATCAATCCTGACCAGATGGGTCTCGAGATGCGCGGCGGCGACAGCAACCGCCGTGGATTGGATACGATCTATATCGATGCCGTTTCGCTGAAGGCGGTGGACAATCATCTGGTCATCGCACGTTCGGCAAACTCGTTTACGCTGTCCTCCAGCGATATCTACCAGGGGGGGAATTATATTTGGAAAGACTATGCGCCAAAGGTAAGTTTCAGCGGATCTAACGTCGTGGCGCTGGCGTACTCGTCCCCCAACACAACGGTTCGCCCCAGCCTTCGCCTGGTGTTTCACAAGGAAGGCGACGCCGACACGATCTTATATCCCACGAACCTGCTCACTTTTAGCCCGGATGGGACGTACGCAAGCGCGGATATTACCACCGTTCCACTGGATGTGCGATTGAATGTCGATCGACTTTATATCCAGATCGATGGTGATATGACGGGAGCGGACGCCAATAATCTGTTCACAATCGGGCCGCTCAGCGCCGCCGGTAATCTGGCGATCAGCGACGGCGTGAGTGTCAGCGCGGGGCCGTATCAATATGTCTTTACCGAGGTGCAGTCGACGACGGACGGCGATATCGAAAGCGATCCGTCGCCGATCTCCAACGCCGTGTCCGCGACCGGGCTGAAGGCGATCGCGACGATGACACTGCCGGCTCCTTCCGGCGGCGTCGCCACCAAATTTTATCATATCTATCGGTATGGCGGGCTGTACGGCGACGCTGTGGGTCGTTTGGTTGCGCGTGTCCCCGTGGGAAGCGGTCCGGACGTGACGGTCTATGACGACGCGCATTCTTACCTCTGGAGCAATTACCTGCGTACGTTTACGGACAATACTCCGGATGGTGCGCTGCTGCTGGCGCCGACGCTGATTACCGGGCGCGGCAAGCCGCCCAGCAGCGCGCAGGCGCTTTGTGAATGGCAGGGGCGGCTCTGGCTGGCGGTGGGATCGACGCTGTGGGGATCGTGGCTGATCACGGGGGATACGCCGGGAGCGCTGTATTACAACGCGGTGTCTTACCCGGACGATCCGAGCGCGTCGATCAAGGGGTTTCGGGTTTCGGTTGGCGGGCTGGACAACGACCCGATCCAGCAGCTGATCCCTTTGTCCACGGCGCTGATCATCCTGAAGCAGCGCTCGGTCTGGATGCTGACCGGGTTCGACAGTTCTGACTTCCAGCTGTCCGGACACTATTTGAAAGCGGGCGTGGGCTGCCTTGCTCCCCGAGCGGCGGCTCTGGTGGAGGGGCGGCTCTGGTTCCTGGGGCCGAACGGGCTGTATGAGTTCGATGGCGGGGATGAGATCAATCCGCGCAGCCTTCCCATCGAGCGGGCGCTGAACCCGCCGCATTCCTCCGGGCCGCCGATTTCATCAGAGGCGTACGCCGGCGCGTCGATGATTTATCATGGGCGCCGCCTTTATCTGTTCGCGCCTTTGCCGGGCGACTTATCGAACACGGTCGCTTATGTTTGGGACAGCCGTCAGAACGGCTGGACGCGTTATCTGCAAATGAACGTAACCGGGGCGGCAAGCCTGTCCACGGCTGCCGATACGGACGATCTGTTTCTGGCTGGATCGGATGGACAGCTTTACCAGCTGACCGGAGAGGGGGACCGGGCGACGCCGTCGGTTGCAGAAGCGAGCGCGGCGCCCATTGCCTTCGCCTTCGCGTCGCGCGGCTTTGGGCGGGAGGAGAGCGGCGGGCAGTACTGGCGGACCAATCGGCCGGTGCGTGTGTACGCTTCGGTGGAAACGGAGGAAAGCGTGGATCTGACAATGGGCGTGTCCTGTTCGGGATGTGCGGCGACGATGGCGCAGACCTATACGGTGGACGGCGCGGCGTCGTTCCGGGTGAAGGTTCCGAGCGGCGTGCGCGGACTGGTGACGACCGTCACGCTTTCGGGCGCCTCCCGGAAGCCGGTGCGGATCGCGTCCGTCGCGGTTGAAAGCGCGGAAGGAGGCTCCGATGGCTAAGCGTCCCCCGTTCTATCACATCCCGGGCGGCGGGCCTCCGCATCCGGTGCGGGACGCGCAGATCAAGGCGCTGACGCAGACATCGGCGAAAGGTCAGACGGCGGCGCGCCCGGCGATTGCGCCTCTTCTCACCGCCGCGCCCGCCGCCTCGTTCACGGCGTCGGCGCCGCTGCGGCTGGCGAACGGCGTTCTCACCCTCGCTGCGGCGTCGGGCGCGCAGGGGGGCTATTTGATCCAGTCGGACTGGATCGCCTTCAGCGCCAAGGAGCCGGCGCTCGGCAGTCCGACACTGGACGGGCAGGCGCTCGTCTCCACCATGACGGGCGCGCGTTCGTGGGCGTCATTCCCAGCCATTCCGAGCTTCGCCGACTCGGAAGTCCCGGCGGGATTGGTCAACGGCGTCAACACGGTCTTCACATTGGCGCATGCGCCCCTAGCCGGGAGCGCGCACGTCTATGTCGGCGCGAGCGCGACGGCGCTTCAGCGGCTCGCGCCGTCCCAATACAGTGTGATTGGAACGGCGCTCACTTACACGACGGCGCCGCTCACGGGGGCGGCGCTG
>NZ_JBDSQY010000054.1:0-16767 GCF_039929585.1 Capsulimonas sp. | reverse complement strand
CAAGGAACCCGAAGACCTGTCCGCGCTGTACTTGCAGGTTCATGTCCTGCACGGCGACGAACGGTTTGGAGCCTCCGTAGACCTTACGCAGGTGGTCCGTCTGGATGGCGAGCGTGGATTGAGTCATATTGTGAATGTCCTGTGTTCGAAGTCGCCTATGTCTATTTTGGTGTGATTGTAATAATTGCAATATTGTGAGGCGGCTCTGCTCCAGGCGCCCAGCCGTCTCACAGGCCCGTCAGAAGAGAGGTGACTGCGGCGCTTTCATCTGTCCGCTCAGCAGCAGCGCGGCGCGGTGTAAAAAGCGGCCGAGCATCGCGTGAAGGAAGCAGAAGGCCAGACAGATCAGTCCCTGGTAAAAGACCATATAGGAGATGCCTTCTGCGATTTCAGAATCGAAATTGCCGACTTTGAAGGTGGACAGCGTCTGCAGCGCGGTCAGGTGGTTGATGGGACGCTTCTCCAATTCGGAAAGCCCGCGTGCGCATTCCGCGAGACGGGCGTCTCCGAATTCCCTCCAGCGCTGCGCCGCGATTTCTTTCGTCGCCACTGCCTGCAGGGATCCTCGCGTTAACACTCCCAGCGGCGTCGGCTGCGATCGGACAATCGGCGCAAGATATCCTAATGGCTTCTTCACTGCGGACGGCGCCGCCGTTGAAACTGTAGGAGATACAAAGGTGGACTTGTCCGCTTCTGGCAAATGCAGCCAATCCGCAATGAAATTTGCGGCCGAAGTGGCTTTGTCCGTGTAGGGGCCATTAAGTGGGCCGCGAAGCCGCGCAGGAACGAGTGCGGGAAGCGCCGATGCGGCGTAAACCTGCTCGCCCAGTTTGAGGCGATCCAGGTCATCCTGGAGGGTGACCTGGGTATCCAGGATCTGCATCCGCTGCGTCATGATTTTGCCGAGCGGCTTGACGGAGATCCCCACGACTAGATAGGTGACGACAATGGCGGCGGCCAGCGCCGCCGCGAACGCCCGGAATGCGAAGCGGCGGGCGACGAGCGCGCCCAGAACGGCGATTGCGAAGGCGATCCATGCGATCTGTATGACATTGAGCCAGGTGTCAAAGTGGCCGCGTCCGAAATCCGCCATCGCCATCACGGTCAAAGGCGCCGTGAAGAGAAAGACCGTGAACCCGCCGATCGAGATATTATTCGCCGCCTGCAAATAGGGCTTGTAATTCTCGGACATCAGGATCTCTTTCGCCCACTCCCGAGGCTTGCCGAACGCCTCGGCGGCGGCGGCCTCGGCGGCTTCGAGCGTAAGCCCCGACTCCATGAACTCCTCGGCCCGGTAAGTCAGGTGCTCGCGCGCTTCCGCCAGAGTCGTGGCGATCTTGGCGCGCGAAATGCGTCCGCGCAGGCGCTGTTCCGACTGCGCGAGAAATGCGTTGATGGGGGATTGCCGCGCAACCTTATCCACGGGAGGCCTCCGGTTTTGTCGGCGCGAGCAGACTGTCGACGGCCAGGGAAAACTCACGCCACGACTCGACCAGTTTTTCGAGCTCGCCCTTGCCCGTCTCGGTCAGACGGTACACCTTGCGCGCCGGCTTGCCTTCCTGGGGGATCCAGTCGGCCTGTATCTTGCCCTCGTTTTCCAGTCGGTGCAGGATCGGGTAAAGCTGGCCTTCCTTGGCGTGGAACGCCGTCTCTCCCTTGGCGTTGATCCGCTTGGCGATCTCATAACCATGCAGCGACTCCGCCTGCAATACACTCAAAACCAATGCGTCTAAATCACTTCGAAACGCCATTACAATTCTCCTCGTCTCACTAAAAATGAAAAGTATTCCTGCTAATTGATCGGCGAGCGCCGTATTTTATCTTGTGAGAGCCACGCCATGTGGACACGATGAATAAATCGTCCAAACTGTGCGGATACTCCACAGAGCATAAGACAAAAAACGCCATGCAGCAGAGCTAAAACCGTCCCAAGCAAGGCTGCGGCGGCGTTAAAATTGTTCGCGCCAAATCTGAGCAGCAGCTGCGGTGTGGAGAGGCGCCAGTCGGACAACCGCTTGATTTGGCCAAGCTCCTCTCGGCATTCCGCGAGACGCAGCGCTCCATAATCACGCCATCGACTGGCGGCCATTTCTTCGGTGGCGACGATCTCTGTCGACCCCGATCCAACATCCTCCAGCGAGGACACTCTTTTCCGTGCGATAGGCGCGACAAACCCTTCCGGCATCTTCAGGGCCGCCGGCACGTTTGGGAGTGTCTTTGAGCTGTAAGCTCGTATTCCCTGCTGAAGCAAAGTGGCGTCATCTCTTAGGGATTTTTGTGCTTGTGACATCACCGGGTTCGTCATAAATCCCAGGCCGATACAAAACATCAGGGCTCCCGCCACGATGATCCCGAGAATGGGCTTGACCGCGCAGCGCCGCGCGATCAACGCGCCAAGGCCCGCCGCAAGATGCAAGAGCGCCGTAAGCACGGCACTGAAGATGAGATACCCCGGGGTAACTTCACCGCCGCTCGGGCTTTTCAGGAACAGCGTCCAAAGCGGTTTCAGCACAAGAATATACGCGCACGCAGCGACCGAAATCCCATTCGCGATCTGCAAATATGGTTTGTAATTTTCCGACAACAGAATCTCGCGAGTCCACTTGCGCGGCTGACCGAATGTCTCGGCGGCCATCGCCATCGCGGCGTCGGGCGCCTGTCCGGCCTCCATGAGTTCTTCCGCGCGGTAGGTCAGGTGCTCCCGGGCCTCCATGAGTGTCGTGGCGACTTTGTCCGGCTCCAGTCGCCCGCGAAGTCGTTTCTCGGACAATGCAAGAAACTGCTCGATTGGGTTCAATACTGGCTTTTTTGCCAAGACGCGCCTCCGATTTCCATGGGAAGACAAATCCCAATCCCTTGCGTATGCTTGATGTTAGTATATAGTAAATTTTTATATATGTCAAGCTCTCACGCGCGCGACTATTGAAATTTCAGAAAGCCTTGCGTATAGACCTGGGAGGTGTTCAAGGTGGCGACATGTCCGTCGCCCATCAGGCTTACCTGACGCATATCGCCCGCAGTAGAGCCGCTGTGCCACTGGGCGATGCCGTCTTCTAAGACGGCGATTTGAGACGAATTGTATTCCACGCCGTCCGGATCGATTGCGGTCAGGTTCGTGTCCGATTTACCAAGCAGCGGTATTTCGGTGTGATACTCGTAAGACATATGGTACTTGTCATACATGGTCGGGGTTGCGTCGATCGTGGCGTGCACGATCGTCCCCTGGATAAATCCAACCACGGCTGTGGCTCCGGTGTCGTCAGGACATCGCCATAGCTGCGCGGATTTCATATAGGGATTGAGGACTTCGTACAGTCGGCCCATCGTCGCCACTTTGGCCTTTTGGACGGGGAAACCGTCCCATTTGGTGGAGTATTCGTCGTAGGCGTCTTTGGCCCAGGGATACATGCCGTCCGAATCCTGCATGTACATGGACATCGCCATACCGATCTGACGCTGATTGCTGAGACAGACGGCGGCTCGCGCCTTCTCTCGGGCGGAGAAGAAGGCCGGAAAGAGCAGGGAAGCGAGGATTGAAATGATCGCGATGACGACCAGCAGCTCGATCAGCGTAAATCCCAGTTGTGTGTTTTTCTGTTTCATTGTTAAGACTTCTCTCGTTTTTATCGGCGCTTTCGGCGGCCGCAGTGATCGTTTACGCCGTTTGAGTTCGTAATCTTCGTGCTGACTGGGACTGCTGGATGCTTCGTCCGATCAGGCCGGACACCAGACAGATCCCAAGGCACCAGCATCCCTGGAGCATCACCCAGAACGCGGCGATCCCGGCGGGGCCGAAGGAGAAGCGCGCCGGCGGCACGGCGGTTCCGTGCATAAGCTGTCGCTGTATTTCGATACGAGCGTGCTCGTTCTCGGCTAAACGCTGCGCTCCAAAATCCCGCCAGCGCTGCGCCGCCATCGCTTTTGTGGCGACATAATCCATCCCCAACGAGCTATTTGTCCATCTGCCGACGCTGTTCTCGGAAACGCGTCCATGACTGACCTTACTCATCACATCCCGCAGACGTTCTTGATGGAATGTCATCGCCGGCGCAGCGTATCCGTCCTTCGTTTTCAGCTCGGCCGGCAGTGTCGCCGGCGCGGCCGAAGCGGCGTAGGTCTGAATGCCCAGCTGAAGCAGACCCTGTTCTTTTTGATTGCTCTCCAGGTCCACCAGGGAAGCGCTCTGTGACATCAGGCTCTCGAACAGCGGCGCAGTCGTTCCGATGACGAGAGCGCTCAATACCGCCGCCGCCGCCGCAATACCCGCCAAGACTTTGACATTGCTGCGCCCCGCGATCAGCGCGCCGAGCGGCGCCGCGAGCGCCGCCAGCGGCGTCACGATGAGACCGATCACGAAGGCGGCCTTGGCCATGTCCACTTGATTGGTCGCCAAATTCTTCAGCGCCAGCGTTCCCATGGGGACCATCATCAGGCAAAGCGCAAATCCGACAATCGAAACCGTGTTTGCCGGCCGCGCGGAGGGGCGGTAATTTTCGGACGCCAGTATCTCGCGCGTCCATTGCCGCGGCGTTCCGAACGCAGCCGCCGCCGTGGCGTTCGCCGCTTCCGGCGCGAGGCCTCCTGCCGTCAGTTCTTCGGCGCGGCTCGCCATATACTCACGCGCCGCTTTCAGTTTGCCAGCCATGACACCCGGCTCCAGCCGTCCGCGCAGCCGTTTTTCCGATTCTGCAAGGAACTGGGCAATCGGGTTGAGTTCTGATTTATTTTCCATTGGAAACCTCTCGTATCTCTCTCAACAGTTATCGCGAAACGCCGGCGAGACGCATCATCTTCTTGGGCGGCGTCAGCAGGCTCTCCACCGCCTGTGCGAACTTGCGCCACGCTTCCGTGAGCTTCTCCAATTCGCCCTTGCCCGTCTCGGTCAATCGGTACACCTTGCGCGCCGGCTTCCCTTCCTGAGGGATCCAATCGGCCTGAATAACGCCTTCGTTTTCCAGGCGGTGCAAAATGGGGTAAAGCTGCCCTTCTTTGGCGTGGAACGCCGCCTCGCCCTTCGCATTGATGCGCTTGGCGATCTCATAGCCGTGCAGCGCTTCCGTCTGCAATACGCTCAGGGTTAAAGTGTCCAGATCACTGCGAAACGCCATACCATGCTCCTTACTTCTGCGGGTCGGCAAATATTCTGAGGTTCGTTTTGTTCATTTGATCGGCCCTTGTTTTATCTATAACCATAGATATTATATATTAAACTTTTATATATGTCAATACTGTGCTTAAATAAATATTCAGAAAATTAAAGCGTTTGGCCCAAACCAAGAAAACGGCGCAAGCTGTGCTGAAAGGCAAAGCTTGCGCCGTAGGGAGGGGGAGATTGAAAAAATAGGAATTACCGGTACTGCGCCTCGGAATAGCTCAATACTCGTTTTCCGCTGTCCTCGCTGGGCGGCGTGAGGGAGGAGTGGACAAACGGTTTGTTGTCTTTCGTCCACATATTGACCTGGCCCGAGCCTCCTTCCGACAGATCGATCGTGGCGAGCGGCTTCATGGCTTTGACATGGCCATCCATGAAGAGGAAGTTTGCCCGGCCTGTGTGACCGGCGAAGAGATTGCCCGGTTCCGTGAAGAACGTGGGGTCCGGCGACGCCCACCGTGGGTCGGTGACGATGAAGTCCGTAAGAATCGCGGTGGATTCGACGATGCCGATGACCTGCGAGGGCGATTCGATCTGGCCGAGATGAACGATGGACGATGCGCTGTGGGAAGTGAGAGGCTCTCCGGGCGGCGGAGGCTCATCGACAAACGGGCCGTCGGCGCCGCTTCCGCGATTGGCGGCGTAGGACGGCGCATAGACCGGCGTCCCTGCCGGCTGTAATCCCAGGAACGTGTTGTAATCTTCTTTGCCTTTGGACGGATTCGAAGGGCATTTGAAGATCTCCGTGGATTTTACATATGGAGCGATTTCGTACTTCCAGCTGTATTCCTCGTAGAACGGCGTTCGTGGAGGCAGCATCTCATCGTAATCCTGGGTGTAAGCAAGGATGGCGATCCCCAACTGCTTTTCGTTGCTGACACATGCTGTCTGCCGTCCTTTTTCCCTCGCCTTCGCGAACACGGGAAACAAAATGGCGGCCATGATTGAGATGACTGCGATCACAACCAGCAATTCGATCAAAGTAAATGCTGTCAGCTTCGTATGGTGCGTGCGCGGCATTGGAAATTCTCTCTTCGAAAATCAAACTGGAAACGTTAATTGATGAGCGCTCGGCGCACTTTTCTCTGCTGGCGCCATGCCGTGTGTCCGCGATGGAAAAGGCGGCCGAGCAGCGCGGACAGCCCGCATAACGCCAGGCAAACGGCGCCCTGAACTCCGATGACTCCCGATGCCTTTAAGCCGATCGCGGCGTCAAAATTCGAGGCTTCTATCGGCGATAGCGCTTGCCACACAGTCATATGGAGAATGGGACGATCCTGGAGATCGATCAGCGCGCGCTGACACTCGCTGAGGCGCTGAGCGCCAAAATCCCGCCACCGCTGCGCGGCGACCTCCTGGTTCATGACGACTTCCGTCGCTCCGTTCGCCAGAGCAGTCAGCGGCAGCGTCCGCGATCCAGGGACGGGGGCGACAAACCCCCCATCCATTTTCAGGGTCTCCGGCACGGCGGGCGGAAGCGCCGAGGAGCCGTAAATATGAGTTCCCAGCTGAAGCTTCTGGAGGTCGGCGTGGATCGAATCCTGCGCTTGTGTGATGACCATCCGCTGCCGCATCCCCTTCGTCAACGGCTCCGTCGAAATTCCGATGACAAGATAGGTAAAGAACGCCGCCGCCGCCGTGATGACGATCAGGCTCTTGACCGCGCAGCGCCGCGCTATTGCCGCGCCCAGCGTCGCGGCAAGGAAGGACAGCGCCGCCACGGCCAGGACGACGATGGCGGGTGTGTTGGGACCGCGATGGAACGTCATCATCATCAGCGCGAAGATCGGCGTGGCGAGAAGAAACAGAGTGAATCCGGCGATCGAGACGATGTTCGCCGTCCGCAAATACGGGGGCGTGTTCTCGGAGATCAGGATGCCGCGGGCCCATTCGCCTGGCTTCCCGAACGCCGCCGCAGCCGCCGCCTGCGCCGCATCTGGGGCGAGCCCCGCCGCCGTCAACTCCTGGGCGCGAACCGTGAGACGATCGCGAGCCTCCGTGATCGCGGCGTCGATTTTTTGCGGCGCCAGCCGCCCGCGCAGCCGCTTCTCCGCCCGCGTGAGAAACTGTTCGATCGGGTTCAATTCCGCCCGATTATCCATGGATGGACCTCCTATATCTTTGAAACCGCTCACCTGGGAGGCTGGCTGGATCCGATCAAAGATAGTACGCCGTAAAATCAATGAAGTTTCAGGCCATCACCCAAAAAAACTGCTAAAAAATTAGCTGATCTATTGACGATTTGCTACTTAACTGCTATAATTTTAGCAGTTAGCGGGGAAATGATCACAATGACGAAACCAAATGCAGGCTCACTAAGCCGGCGTGAGCGGCAGATTATGGACATCGTGTACGAGCGCGGGGAGGCGTCGGCGGCGGACGTAGTCGAGGCGCTTCCCGATGCGCCGAGCTATTCGGCGGTGCGGGCGCTGCTGCGCATTCTGGAGGAAAAGGGGCATGTGTCGCATGTGGAGCAGGGCAAGAAGTATCTGTTCCGTCCGACCCAGCCCCGCCAGGCGGCGGCGACTTCGGCTCTGCGCCAGATCGTGCGGACCTTCTTCGGCGGCAGCGCTGCGCGAGCGGTGACCACATTGATTTCCGACGACGAATGCTCTCTCAGTGACGAGGATCTGGACCGTTTGACAAAGCTGATCGAGGATGCGAAACATGGGGAGCGGATCGATGGTGATCATTCATAGCGCGCCGTTACTCATCGACTTGCTGCTCAAAAGCGCCATCGTACTCGCGATCGCTTCCGCCGTAGCCCTCTGCCTGACGCGCGCTTCGGCGGCCGTACGGCACTTGGTATGGGCGAGCGCCTTCGCCGTGCTCGTCGTGATGCCGATTTTTACCGTGATGCTGCCACCCAAAGAAGTGGAGGGATGGCCGCAGGCCTCCGCCGTCGCATTGCCCGCCGCGCCGATCTCGTTGCCTGACCCGATGGCGTTTGCGCCCACTGTTTCGGGAAGCGCGGCTAAGCCGGCGCCCGGCATATCCTTACCTGGCGCCGCGCCGGTAATGGAAATTCCGAGGCCCGCTGTGCGTCCCGCTTCGTCGTATTCAAATCAGGGTTATTCGAAGCGCATGTCGTTAAGCGCCGTCCTGACCGCCCTCTGGCTGGCCGGCGTTTTGCTGGGGATGATCCGGCTTATGAGAGGCCTGTTTGAGCTGCGCAAGTTCGCTCGCTACTCCCGGGAGATTAAGGACCCGGACATAGATGCGCAGGCGCGGGCGATGGGGCGCCGCCGCCCCGTGATTATCTTACGGGGTGGGGCGGTGACGCTTGGCTTATCTCCCATGACATGGGGAGTATTCAGGCCCATCGTCCTTCTTCCGTTGGGCGCCGATAATTGGACCGACGAGCGACGCCGTTCCGTGTTGGCGCACGAGTTCGCTCACGTCGCGCGCTGCGATTGGCTCGTGCAGACCGCCGCCACTTGCGTCGCCGTTCTTTACTGGCCAAACCCCCTCGTTTGGTGGGCGCTTCGGTCGCTGACCCATCAAAGCGAGCGCGCCTGCGATGACCGCGTGCTCGTCTCCGGCGTCGCCCCCGCGCAGTACGCCGGAGACCTGCTGGAAATCATCCGCTCGCTGCGCGGGCGTCAGACGCCCGGGGCTGTTCCCATGGCGCGGCCCAAGCGCATCGAAAATCGTGTGCAGTCGATCTTGAAAAACGGGGTCAACCGGACGCCCACCTCCGCGCATATCGCCGCGACGATCCTCATCGTATCCCTCACGGCCGCCGTGCGTCTCGCTCCGATCCAGGCTTCGCGCCACGTTTTGGGAGCGGGTCAAGCGGTGGGAAACGGCGGAGGTCATGAGATATCGGCGGAGATGAAGGCCCAATTCCTAAAGATGGATCGATTGTTCAGGGAGCAAATGCGTGACGGCGGCCGCTCGCAGCTCAAAGCGCAATATCAGACTTATCTTGCTGCGAAACGCCCTCCCGTACGGGAAAGACAGAGCCCGTCTGAACAGGCGCAGCTTGCCCATATGTTAACGCAGCACGGGATGTATTCCCAGGCGAGCCGGGTGCTGAACGATCTGCTAAAAAAGTACCCGGATTGCCCGGAAGCCGCGCTCGCCTCAATGGACCAAGCGACGATCAAGTATGGTTACGACAGCGCGCCGCCCGCCGCGATCGAAGCGATCCTCGCGCGTTACGACAACGCGGCCGACGAAGCCTCGATCTGGAACAGTCTGGGGAAAAGCTACGAAGCGAAGCATGACGCCAGGGCGATCCGGGCTTATCGGCGCGCCTACGATCTTAGCGACGATAACGTGTCGTCGGGCGCCGGATTATCGTGCATCCGTCTCCTGGCTGCGGTCGGTCGAATTGCGGAGCGCGACGCCCTTGTCGCCGATCTCCTGTACGAGCACCCACAGAGTTCGGAGGCCCAGGAGCTAATCAAGGCGCAGCACCCGACCCCCGGCCCCCCGGGCATCGGGATCGATACGCCATCGGACTGGAAGGTGAGCGGGACGGGAGGCGTGACGGTCGAACTGGTGCGAGTGGCGACGAGCCAAAACGGCAGCTGGCTTCCGGACGGGAGATTGCTTTCGGCGTCGAGCCAAAACGCTGGCTTTCAGCCCGGGGCAAACCGTATGGGCGTCGTGCTGCGCATCACGGGACCACGTGATCCGGACGGCGGCGATCCCATTCTCATGGAGGGCACGCAGGACTTTCAATCCAACGGATCCTGGGAGCACGTGGGGCCAAATCCCGGCGAAACGTGGTATGGGCAGGACGCTCTGCTGAACCTACCGGATCGGTTCAATTTCCGATTCCGCCTGTGTTCCGGTCCATGGTCACAGGGAGTGGTCTTCCCGGCGCCCGCGCCGGGTGAGAAAGTTCTCGAAGCAGGCGGATGCATGCTGGAAATCGCCAATCCCGCGCCTTTCGCGAAGAAGGGAAAGAGATGGATCGTGACGGATAACCTTGGCGATATGCAGTCGGTCGAGCGCCGGCTGATCGTGGTGGATCGCAGTGGACGCCGAACCCTGCTGAAGGCGAAGCCCGAAGCAGGAACCGCCGTCGGGGCGGTGGTGTCCTTCGATGCGCCCAAACTGCCGATCGATCAAGTGCGCGAATTCCGGCTGGAAAAACGCCCTTGCCATCAGGCCGAGTTCCGCAATATCCATCTCCGGCCAAACGCGCGCGGCGTGGTTTGATTCGCGCCATGCTGATAAAATAGTAAGAATACGAAAGCAGAAATAGTATGCCGCTGACACCCTTTCCGATCGTCAATACGCTGATAATCGCGTTCACATTTGTTACATTTATTCTCGCGTGCGCCACGGCTTATCGGACATCGCGTCGAAAAGAGCATTCGTCCATGCGTCTCAGTATTCTGTGGGCGGCGGGATTAGGCGTGTGGCTTTTAAGCCCCTACTACTACACGCTTTTCACGGTCAAGCGGCAATACGACTCCGTGATTTGGAATAACGCGATCTTTTGGCTAAACGGGCTGGGCTTTGTCCTTATTGTCGCCGCGACATTTCTGAGCCTCTTAGCATCTTTCTCAAAGCAAACCGAGAAGTCCGATTAGGAGAGCGAATCGAAGCGAGTAAAGAAACTGGGATTAGAAGTCGTCTCTTCTTTCCGATAATTAAAATAAGCGCGCAAGCACTAAGCTGCTGACGCGCTTATCTTATTGTTGAGTGGAAAGAGGCCGTAATGAACAGAAAAGGCTTTACGCTGATAGAACTACTTGTTGTCATCGCAATTATCTCCGTTTTGGCGGCGATCTTGTTCCCCGTATTCGCGAGCGTCCGCGCCAAGGCGCGCGGCATTGCGTGTTTGTCGAATCAGAAGCAGCTGGCGATGGGATGATGCAGTATTGTCAGGATTATGACGAGACGTATCCGCTGTTGCAGCGGAACTGAGAAGGGGTATATGGGCGGTAATGGCGCGCAGAGCGACTGGTCCGATGTCCGATTCGCCTCCGTGGAGTGGGCCTGGGCCGATGGCGGCTTCGACCTGAGCCAGGCGAAGCGGGCCGACAACGACAAGGGAGCCTTCGCATCCTATCCGTTCCCCGCCCAGATGCCGCGATTTCGACACCAGGGTGGCTGCAACATGGTCTTTGCCGACGGTCATGTCAAAGCGGTCCGGCTGTCCACCCTTGCCGGGGCCGCCGGCTGGTGTAAGCACATCTTCGGTCCCGCGCAGGACAACTCGCCTTATGGAGTGTCCGGCTGGTATCCGTACGCCTCCGGCGAGATCACCGGCTCCGGCCCAAGTGCCTGTGACACGTGGCAGTAAAACCGACTAAAGAGAAGAATTTTATCCGGCGGAACGGCGCCAGATTGTGGGGGAGCCGTCTTCGGTCCAGAGGCGCCGAGAGACGGGGAGGTACTCCACCAGCGTGTCCACGGGCTCCTTCCCAGGAGGGAGGATCTTCGGCGGGTCGGGGGCGTCGACGAGCTCGGGCGGCGTCAGTTTGAGAATCTGCACGGCGCCTTCCCGCAGGTCAAGGGAAAGCTTGTGCGCATGATAAACGCCATAGGCCAGCGCGATATCCGCGAAGATCGCCCAAATGTGCGTGGGGGCGCCGGCGAGCCAATCTGAGAGATGGATGACTCGGGCGTTCCCAATGGCGGCGAAGACCGGCCAAAGGAGCCAGAGGCTCAGAACGGCGGCGGCGGGCAGGGGGCGTGTCCAGTAGCGTTTGATGTAGCGCTCGATCTCCCGGCGCTCCGCCCGCGAGAGTTCGCGTTGGCCTGTGCTTACCAATTCGCCTTCGGGCGCGTGTCCGGTCGGGACCAGCCACTGCGCCGCCAGCGCCGCGAATGCTGGGGGCTGCGCCACTTCCGACCATCGAGCGCTGACCCACCGCGCCACGCGCGCGCCGTCCACGCTCCACACCCGCTGGGCTTCCGGAAGCACCAGCACCGTCTGCGCGCGTCCCATGGCTGGGTGAAGCGCGTTGAGCTTGATCAGCGCCGCCTGCGCCTGATCGGCGTCGTCCCGGATCTTCACCTCGCCTCGAAACACTTTCACAGCGCCGTTTTTTACATCGCGAATCAGCTTGCCTGCTCGGCGCAAGGGGCCTTCTTCGGAAAGCAGCAGCCAGCCCGCGATGGCGATCCCCGCCATGAACTCCAGCGTGACTTCCAGACCCACGATCTGCGAACCCTGGCCGTACGTACGGGACAGAGCGCTGAGCGCGAACATCACGCCGAGCACCCCCGCAATGGCGCCCGCGCCCTGACGCCGCAGCCGCATCGCCTCCGCGCGCACGGCGGCGACCTCCTCCGGCGTGAGCGGACGCTCCTCGGCAAGCGGCATGCCGCAGCACCAGCTTTTCATCTCCGCGTCGGCGTCCCCATGCCCCCATGATGTTATGTCCGATGTCGCCATCCACTCGTCCCTTGCTTACTTCTTGCCCGGCTTCAGCGTGCGCGCGAAAAAGGCGTCGATCAGCGCCACATTCTCCGGTTCGACAAACTGCGGCCCGCCATGATCCGCGCCGGGAAGAATTTTGAGCGTCACATCCGCGCCGCCGGCGCGGAGCGCATCGTAAAGTTTTTGACTTTGCGAGACCGGCACCAGGCTGTCCTTGTCGCCATGCATGATCAGCATCGGCGCGGCGTCCTTGGTCACGAATGTGATCGGGCTGGCGTCGGCCGCCAGCTGAGCATTGCTGGGATCTCCCAGGAGTTTTGTGATCAGGTCGACGCCAGCCGGATTGGTGTAGACGCCCAGGCCTTCCGGTCGGATATCCGATGGGCCATACCAATCGACCACCGCCGCCACCGCGCTCGACTGTTTTTGCCAGCCTCCATCGCCTTCCAGCCGTTTGACCTTCGGCGTAAGCCCCAGCAGCGCGACGAGATGCCCGCCGGCCGAATCGCCCCACACGCCGATGCGCTTGGGATCGATGTGATACTTGGCGGCATTCGCGCGCAGAAAGCGAATGGCGCACTTGCTGTCCTGGATCTGCGCCGGGTACTTCGCGACATCCGAGAAGCGATAGTCGATAGAGCAGAAGACGTAGCCCTGCTTGGTGAAGTGGTCCGCCGGGCCATCCTGGTGTGAGCGACTGCCGGCGGCCCACCCGCCGCCATGAATATACACTACCGCCGGCAGCGCCCCCGCAGCTTCCTTCGGCGTATAGATATCCATCAGCTGCTCCGGGCTGGAAGTGGTGTAAGGCGTCGTCACAAACGCCATCGGCGGGGGTGGGGGAGGCGTTGGCGCCGGCGTCTCCGCCCGCAGGGTGAAAGCGACCGCCGCGACAGTTCCTGCAATGGCGGCGGAGCACAGAACCCCTGCCTTCGTCATAGACTTCATAACGTCCTTTCAGCTTCAGGACACGACGGGCGCCAAGCTTCTCGAAGTTCGAACGCCACCAAGCTGGATCGCCGTCGACAGAATATTGGAGATCAGCCAGTACAGCACGAACGCCGAGGCGGTGTGGTGCGCGCCGATCCAAATACAGTATAGCACCGGCGTCAACCACGCCGTCGCCTTTCGCATCTTCTCCTGCGCGGGATCGGCCGCCGGAAAGAGGCTTTGGCTGACATACATACTGAGCGCGTATAAGATGAGCAAAGGAATATCGGGAAGCCCAAGATCAAGCGCGAGCCATTGTGGGTGTGCGGCGGCGAGGCCGCCGCCGATCCACAGAAACCCTGCGCCGCTATGGTATTGGTAGATCTGAACCGCTTGATACATCGCGAAGAAGACCGGCGCCTGAAGCAGCGCCATGATCCATCCCAAATGTGGGTTCACGCCATGCTTTTCTTGCAGCTTCTTGATCTCTTCGGATAGCCGGGCAAAGTCTCCCTTGTGCTCGGATTGCAGTGCGGCGATCTTTGGCTGAAGCGCCTGCATCTCCCGCGCGCTGCGAAATTGACGGATCGAGAGCGGCGCCAGCGCGAGACGCACCAGGGTCGAGATCAGAAACAGCGCGAGCGCAAACGAGTACGAGCGCCGTCCGGTGACCCCCACGAAGAAGTCCAATATCTTGTAAAGCGGATGCTTGCCGTTCGCGGCGTCCAGCACGCGCCCGAGCGCCTTACGCTCGGCCATCGCCGCCTGCTTATGCGGAAATGTGTCCAGGCCGTAAGTCGTCGCCAGCAGATCGTAAGCCGCCATCGCCTGTATGGGATCGCGCAGTCGGTCTCGGTAAATGTGCGCGATGACATAAACGGCTTCCGGAGCATACGACGTACTTCGATAAACTGCGCTCGATTCCACATCGCGCAGTCTTTCCACCGCCTCAATATTCCGCCCCTGCGCCAGCAGGCGTATGGCGATCGCGAATGCGGGCGGCGGCGCAAGTCCCACAGGACGAGACGACTGCGCCCGCGCGGGCGTCACTGCGTAAAATGCGAACAATACGATCAGGCCCGTCACGGCCACAAGCTCAGCGAGAACGATCAGCCAATGGGAATTCATACGGCGTCCGCCTTTCCATCGCCGCGCGAACGCGGCTTTGTGACTGAGACACGGCGAACGGCGAAAAGTTGCGGCCTCGGCAGCGTACTGCGTCGCTGCTGTAGGAAAACCTTCGCGGCCCCACCTTGGAAAGCGGGTATAAGATCGTAAGAGTTTGCATGGAGAAGGGCGGCGCAATGTGGCGTCTAATGCCGAAATGAACGAAATCGAAGAAGTCCGTGAGGAGCTTGCCCGTCTGCGGCGGGATTATGGGGCGCTGGTGGACAATGCGCCCGATGTCCTGGCCCGTTTCGACCGGCAGGGGCGTTTTCTCTACATCAACAAGACGGGGGAGCGCAACACCGGCATTCCGGCGGCGGCGTTTCTCGGAAAGACGTTTCGGGAGCTCGGTGGCCAGCCTGAAACTAACATCGTCCAATGGGAAGAGGCGTTGAACTTTGTGCTGGAAACGCGGCATGCGGTGTGCATCGAGTACGAGTATCCTCTGGCCGGTGGGGTTCTTGGTTTCTTTGAATGCGTGCTGACGCCGGAGCTAGACGAGGCAGGAGAAGTCGCGTCGATCGTCACCGTTACGCGCGACTTCACAGCGCGCCATGAGGCGCAAGTACGGATGCGCGAAAGCGAGGAGCGGTACCGGACCCTGGTGGACGCCACGGCGCAGATCGTGTGGACCAACGACTCGGAAGGGCGCATGGTGGGGCGCAATGACGATTGGAGCGCATTTACCGGACAGGCTGATGAGGAGTATCAGGGCTTCGGATGGGCGCAGGCGGTGCATCCAGACGACGCGCAGCCGACGGTGGACGCCTGGATGAAGTCCGTCGCCGCCCGCGCGCCCTTTATCTTTGAGCATCGCTTGAAGCGCCGCGACGGCGTTTACCGAACCTTCTCCATTCGCGCCGTTCCTGTCTTGGAGCCGGACGGAAGCATTCGGGAATGGGTCGGCATTCACGTGGACATTACGGAGCGCAAGGCCGCCGAACAGGACCTGCGCGCCCGCGCCGAGCGGGAATCGCTGATTGCGAAGATTGCAAGGGGAGTGCTCTGGAGCGCCGACCCCGCCGCGCTCCGCGCGAACGTGCTGGCCGTGCTGGGAGGCTATCTCCACGCTGACCGCTGTTTCTACGTTCTCTACGACATCGACCGCGGCGCAGCGCGGGTGCAGCGGGACTGGGTTCGAGACGGCGTGCCGTCGCTGGAGGGCGAATGGGATCTGAAGGCGCAGGGAGTCAATATCCAAAACGTCTTTCATGAAGGCCGCACCCTCGTGGTCGACGATATCGCCGTAGCCGACGCGCCGGCGGCCATGACGTCGGCGTTTCTCTCCAGCGGACAGCGATCTTTCATTGCCGCGCCCTTTTTCTACGAGGGCCGGCTGGCCGCGGCGCTTGCGGTCATGATGGCGGATACCCCTCGACACTGGACCCCGGAGGAGACGGCGCTGGTGGAGGCCGCCGCCGTTCAGGTGCGCGGCGCGGTGGAGGCGGCCCGCGCGCGCGACCGCGAACTGGAGGCGCAGCGGCGTCAGCGAGATTTCCTTCGGGACGTCCTCGCCTCGGTCACGGAAGGCCGCCTGATCCTCTGTCAGTCCGATGACGAACTCCCGCCGCCTCTCTCGCCGCGATCCTGCGTGATTTCTCTTTCCATGCAGGGCGGCCTGCGCGAACTGCGCCACGAAGTGCAGACGGCATGCTCGGAGATGGGCATGTGTGAAGAGCGCTGCTTCGATCTGGTGACGGCGGCAAGCGAGGCGGGTATGAACACGGTCGTCCATGTCGGGAAAGGAGAGGGGCAGGTGATGACGGACGAAACAGCGCGTCTCGTGCAGGTCCGGCTGTGGGATCACGGTCCCGGCATCGCGCTGGAAAACCTCCCCAAGGCGACCCTGCGCAAAGGCTACAGCTCGGCGGGAACGCTCGGCCATGGGATGAAAATGATGCTCCAAACCGCCGACCGCGTTTACCTGCGCACCAGCGCTAGCGGCACCGTCGTCGTCATCGAACAGCATCGAGACCCCCCGCAGTCGGGACTGTAAGTTTCTAAAAATGAGTGAATTTGTCTTCGGCCCTTCATTAGGATGGCCCCTCCGCCCCAATTCTGGGGGACCTGAAAATGCCACAGTCCGAAATCGGGTCCCCCAGAATTGGGGCGGAGGGGCCATCCTATATCTGAGTTCCCCAGGATGGGGCGGAGGGGCCGAAATCCAGTA
>NZ_JBDSQY010000053.1:0-1762 GCF_039929585.1 Capsulimonas sp. | reverse complement strand
TCCCCCAGAATTGGGGCGGAGGGGCCATCCTAATCCTGTGGGGCGGAGGGGCGATCTTAAATCTGCTCCCCAGGATGGACGATGGCGTATCGTCCATGCCGCGCAGCCGTTGTGTTAGTTCGCCGTGAAGATCACACGCAGCAGTTCGTCCAGCGTGGTGTCGCCGGCGGCGGCTTTGCGCAGGCCGTCAGCCCAGAAGGTCCGCATTCCGCAGTCCAAGGCTACGTTCGCGATCTCCTCTTCCTCCGCGCCTCGGGTGATGGACGCCGCCAGCGGCTCGCTGACCTCAATGATCTCGAAAATTCCCAAGCGCCCACGGTACCCCCGCCCACCGCAATTCTCACAGCCCTTGCCCCGATAGAACTTCGAGTCAGACGGAAGATCGTAGCCGCCAGCGGCCGCCAGCCGCCGCCAGGTATCGAACTGGACATACGTGGAGACGTCGATCTCTTCCCGGCAGTCCGGACAGATCCGGCGCGCGAGCCGCTGCGCGATCACCCCGGTCAGACTGGCCGACAGCAGATGTCCCGGCGCGCCCATATTCATCAGCCGGCTGATGGCGGAAGGGGCGTCGGTCGCGGAAATCGTCGTCACCACCAGATGTCCGGTGAGGGATGCCTCCAGCTCCAGCGCCAGCGTTTCTTCATCCAGGGTCATACCGGCGTAGATCACATCCGGATCCAGACGCATGATCGACCGAAGTCCGGCGGGGAACGTGAGTCCAAAGCGCGGGCTGACCTGAATTTGCGTGGTGTAATCCAATTGGCATTCGACCGGGTCTTCCACGGTCAAGGTCTTTCGCTCGGGACCGACCCTGTCCAGAAGACAGCTGTAAGCCGTTGTCGTCTTTCCGCTGCCGGTGGGGCCGGCGACGACGACAAATCCATTGGGCTGGCGCATCAAGCGCAGGATCTGCTCCATGCTGTCGGGCGTCAGCCCAAGCTTATCCAATCCCAGCAAGATCGTTGAGGGGTCAAGAATTCGGATCGTCACCGCTTCGCCAAACACCACCGGCGCGATCGACACGCGAAGATCAAAGTCCTTGCCGGCGTGCTTCAATGGAATCCGTCCATCCTGCGGAACGCGCTTCTCGCCGACATGCATATCCGCCATCACCTTCCATCGGGCCATCATCGCATCCTCCAGCTCTCCCGGCATTCGGCGGATCTCCTGCAAAACGCCGTCGATCCGATAGCGCAGCAGCACCACCGTCTCGCCATCCAGCGTGCAGGCCTCCATATGGATATCGCTCGCCTTGTGGGCGATGGCGTCCGCGATGATATTCTCAATCACTCCCATAATTTTTTCCTCCGGGGTCGCCGCTGCCGAAGGGCGGCCCGTCCGATCCATAAAGAACGCCAGCTCTGTATCGAGCGCCGGGCCCGACGCCACTGCGGCCGCCACCGGTCCTCGGTCCATATACAGGTGAAGATCGCTCCGCCGAAAGCGCCACTGGCGCCCGACCTTCAAGCCGCGAACGTCGCCGGCGCTGAGCAGACGATAGAGCGTAGGCCGGCTGGTGCCAAGCACTTGCAGCGCCTCATCGAACGTCAAAAGTTCGTTTTCCGTGGTTTCCATCCCATGCCCTCCTTGTCTCAAATTGATCAATAAACAAATATATCACACATTGATTAATGAGTCAATAGAATCTAAATGCGTATTTCTTATTTATTGAGACAAACCATCGATCAGTTCATAATATGTGCCTGGCGACTGAAGTCGCGGCTAGAAGTGCACGATGTCCACCTCCGTGGACTCCAGA
>NZ_JBDSQY010000052.1:0-7102 GCF_039929585.1 Capsulimonas sp. | reverse complement strand
GCAGCTGCGTGCCGGGGACGCCGGGCGAAAAGACGTCCTGCCAGAAGACGGCGTGCATCATGTCGATGAGCGTCCAGAAGTGGCGGCGGTCGTCGTAATCCATGTCGGCGCGGGGCGGCGCGATCAGGCGGGCGGGAACGCGGTGGCTCCACCGAAAGCCCGCGCGGCTGTCTTCCTGGATCA
The DNA here is from genome assembly GCF_039929585.1 of Capsulimonas sp. NCBI lineage: Bacteria > Bacillati > Armatimonadota > Armatimonadia > Capsulimonadales > Capsulimonadaceae > Capsulimonas > Capsulimonas sp. The sequence goes on along the minus strand of NZ_JBDSQY010000052.1, from coordinate 6,919 downwards.
ATCGGCCCGCGTGGTCGTAAAGCCGCTCGACGCCCTGCGAATGCCAGCCGCTCACCACCCAGGTCCCGGAGTCTCCTGGGACATAGTAGACGCTGCGCACGGAGCAGCCCTCAGCGCCGCCGGGCATCAATTCGGTGTGCCGCATTATCAGATGCGTTCCCGAAGCGCCGCTGTCGGTTCCTGTGGGGACAAACTCCGTGATACGTCCGGCAGGGTTGGTGACACGGGCGACTTGAACGCGCATGGACTCCAACTGCGTGAGCAGCGCGTAATCGCCGTCCCACTCATCGTTGTACGCAATGCGTGTTGCCGCCCCGTCGACATCGGAGATCGAACTCAGCAGATCGTCTTCGTGGATCGCCGCCGCGCCGTCACTGGCTGGAGATACCCAGCGGTGGTAAGCATAGCGCGTCGTCTTGCCGCCGGGACTGAGCGCGCATGTGACCGAATGGGCGGCGCCGTCAGCGTAGTCATAGGTTACGGTCTGTAGTTTGGCGCGTCTGGGATTTTCCTGATAACTCGTCACCGATGCGACGCGCGGGTGGGCGGGATCGCTAATGTTCCATTGAATCGCGAGCGAATAGTCTTTGACGAGGGCATAGCCTCGCTGTTTGTCTGCATGGAATGTTGTGATCGCAATGAGCCGCCGCTTCACTGCTGGGGTGGGCGGCGCATACTGATAAGTGATATGGTTGTCGTGCCGATCAGTCACGTCGGTCAATGCGTCTGTCTTATCAGAGCTGGAAGTGAAGCGCCAGCTCCAGCCGGTTCCGAAGGGGCCTTCACTCGGATCGTTGGCGTGGAACGTGCGCGTGAGGGCGACGCGTGGGCCGAGTGCTCCGGGCAGGGCAATATCCGTGTGGGAGTAAGCGTAGTCGCGCGTGCGGGTATCCACGCCCTGCGTGACGATGTCGAACGGCTCTCGGTCGGCGTCGATCAGATGGCGGCCGGGCTGGCCACTGCCCGAAGCCGCCGTTGCGTGGGACGGCAGGGGGAAAACGAGCGTCGCTGCGAGCAGGCCGGCGAATAAATTCGCCGGGTGTCTAGGGTGCGTCATCAACAAACCTGTCTGAGTGAATCCATGGATAGCCGGCGAATGAACACCCGCAAGCGGGTACCCGGCCTAGAAGTGCACGAGGTGCCCCTTCGGGCACTCCAGAAACCTGGCGATTGCGTTTCTTTTCTGGAGTCCACGAAGGTGGACATCGTGCACTTCTAGGCCGGGTACCCGCTTGCAGGTGTTCATTCGCCGGCTTCTTTGGCGCCGCGTTATCGTAGAAATCTAACCGTAAAAGCTTAGTGAACGATCCACTTCTGATCCACGCTCAAGTTCGAGCCCCACAGCTGCAGTTTCGCGCCTTGCGTGTTGGCGCCGCCGTCGAAGACGAGGCTCGTCTGCGCGCTCTTGATCGTGTAGCCGTTGGATGTAGACGACAGGATCCACTGCTGATCGACGGTGCCATTGTAGCCGTAGAGCCATACTTTCGTGCCCTGCGTGTTTGCGCCGCCGTCTGCCGCAAGGGCGCTGGTCGCGTTCTTGATGCTGTAGGCGCCGTTTCCGAGGCTCGTGAAGATCCACCGCTGCGGTCCTGAGCCATTAGTCCCCCAGAGCTGGACTTGTGTCGTTTGCGTGTTCGCGCCGGCGTCCAGCACCAGGCCGGTCTGGACACTCGTGATGGTATATGTTCCGTTCGCCGGCTGGCCACCGGTGTAGCCGAGGCTGTTCAGGTTTGTTTGCGTTGTGTTGATGTTATAGCCGGGAATGATCGCGCTTGTGAAATATGCGTTCACGTTGGCGAGCGTATCTCCCGAACCCATTACCATATACGCCGTGACCAAGTTGGTCAGAACGGCAGAGGGGTTGTGCCCGCTGTCGACGGTGGTCCAGTTCACGTGGTTCGTCTTCATATTGGAGAACATCCGGGAGAAGATACCCCATCCGTAGTGGTTCTGGATATTCTTGAACATCACATAGAGCGGGTCGCCGGAAAGGTTGGCGTCGTCGTTGGCCGCGATGGTCGTGTAGCCGAGTTCGTTCAGGATATGCACTTCGGTCATGCCGGGGAACGGGCTTTTGTCATCCGCCCACCAGTCGCGGGGCCAGCCGGCGGAAAGCTGCCCGGTCATGTCATTGACAGCCTCGTGAACGCCGAAGACGATCGCCGTGCCTCCGGTCACGCCGTACCCGGACGCCGTGAACAGGTTGGAGTTGATGCCGATGCCGGGCGAGGGCGACGCGCCCCGGGCGGCCGACACCTGGCCGATGTCGCCTGTCGCATAGGCGCCGTTCTGCCCGCTGGGGTCGACATAGCAATAGTGGCGGGTGGTGGGCGGCGCGGCGCCCCAGTCGGCCACGATCCGGTCGATCGCGTTGTCAAAGATCGGGAAGTCGGGGGTGATGGACGCCGACATGGAGTTCCATGTGCTTTGTGTGGTGTACCAATCGTAGTACTTTCCGGTATGGATCTTGATCACGGGATCGGACTGAGCGAGCGCCCGGGGCGCGGAGTGCGTGAACGCGGCCAGCGCCAGAACGGCGGCGGCCATAACCTTCCAGAAACCCTTCATTCGTATGTCTCCCTTTGTCTCGGTCTATTCCCCGCCGCGGTCAATTCCCCGGCGCCGGGATTGCCCGCCGGACACGTTTGACCCCAATGGTCCCGCGCCAGCGACAGTGTGTGTTGCAAATGTAGCAAAAATCCTAATATGGCAAAGTGAAGCTGAATTTCTTTTCGCTCCCAAGAATACACATTGACATTCAAACAAACCTCAAAACAGCAGAACGTCGATAAAAAACCAAAATCGTTTCATAGAGTTATCTTAATGACAATCTGCTTGTATTGCCTGATTCTCGTGTAAAAATATTTCAACGTCGAACGGTTTTTTGCGTTATTCTCGCATCGGCGGCGGGGTAAGTCAAAACAAAAGAGCATACGAATGCAATGGACAATGAGATTTAGGAAAGGCGCCAAACGCGCAGAGGTTTGGATCGGGGTGAGAGATGATGGCGGCAAGTCAAAGCAAGATCGCGCAGCTGATCAGAGCGAGGCGGGAGCAGATGCGCCTGAGCCAGCAGGATGTCTCGAATGGCCTGGAAATGTCGCGCGGGAGCTATTCGCGTCTCGAATCCGGACAGACGACGGTTTCGGCGGAGGATCTGACGAAGATCGCGGCGATCCTTCAAATCCGAGCGTGCTATCTGCTTGGAGAAGATCCTGAGGACGAATCCGCGACCCGCCGCGATGACGTGGTCCGGCTTTATGAGGATATCGAACCGGACATGCAGCCGGCGGCGCTCGCCATGATCCAGGGACTGCACGACAAGTTTCCCTCCGGCGAGGAGGACAACGAAGCCGCCGGAGAGACGCGTCACTGACTGCGTCTCTCCGGCGCCTCGCGAATTTCGCTGTCGACTACTGCGACTTTAAGATCTCACGGTTCCAGATCGTCTGCGTCGGGTCCGTGCCGTAGGTGTTGAACCCCGCCTGCCAGTCGCAGCTGACGTTGGTGACGTACAGATATCCGGCGCGCTTATTAGCCGCTCCGTTAAAGATCGTGTCCACGGTTGTCGTATTGGGGACATTGGTCACGAGGTTGATAAAGCGCGACGCCGGGTAGCTCGTGACCCACGTGCCGCTCGGCGACCAGCTGGTGTAGCCGGAGAATGTCGTGCCGCTGGAGTTGGTGAACGTGTTATACGGTCCTTCGAAGATCACGTTCAGATCGCAGGTCGTCATCCAGTTGGAGACGTCGCCGATCGAACCGGGGTTATTGATGATGGTAGGGCTGGCGGCGAGCTTCGGGTTGTTCCAGCTCGGCATGGTCGTATGCGCGAAGTTATAAAGGCTGGTGTACCACTGACCATGCGTTGTTCCGCTGCCGTCGCCGCTTGCCGCGCTCCATCCCCACGCCACATCGTCGATAAAGAACCCGTCCACCGTGAAGCCGTCCAGCAGATATTGCGACATGTCGTTCTCGACCTCCCAGACCGGGCGGTTCGTATACGCGGAATCTACGTAACAAATGACCTTGATCCCCGCATTGTGCAGCGTCTGAGAAAGTGTTACCCAAGATGCGAGGCTCGGGCTCCAGCTGCCCGTCGGGATATAGCTGGGATCGCCCGCCACGAGATTGCCGTTGTTGGGCGCGTTAATGATGACATACGGGACTTTCGTCGGACCGGCGGTCTGTATCCAGCTAAAGATCGGGTCGCCTGGCGATTCATAAGTGAACCCCATCGTTTTGGCGGCCTGGGCGCTGCCGGCGCTCAGACAGAACGCCATGGCGGCGGCGGCGGTTACGGCGGCCTTGATGATTGATTTGACCGAAGATAACGAACATTCCATTGCTTTGTCTCCCAGGTAACTTCGGCGATAATAATTGGCTTCTTGAAGAAGATACCCCCCGGCCCCTGCTGTGGGTGAAGACCATGCTGTCGGTTACGTGTCCAGATTTGATTCTTCGTCACGCTTTCGACAATATGTTCTGCACTCCCAGTGGGAGCCGGGGGGCATCATTGCTCCCCAAGTTCAGGCCGTTAGTTCGAAATGAAACTAGCTATGTCCGGCGATGTACTGACATTCCGTCGTGAAGTACGGCGGAATGCCGCCCCAGATATTGTTCGTCAGAATGCGATCCGTCGTATAGAAGTGGGTGTATCCATGGCTGATCGCCTGATCGATGGCGCCAGCGAGGTCGGTGCTGTTGGTGTGGATCAGCGCCAATTGCTTCTTCGTCGTCGTAACGTTCTGGCGGTTCAGGTTCGTCCACGTATTGGACGGAGCGGCTGCATACGCCAGTGTCTGCTCGAAGCTGCATGTTACATCGACGATGTCGGTGTAGTTGACTTGATTCGAGTAGAACCAGCCACCGGCGTTGCCGATGATGCGCAGCTTGGGATAGGTCGAGCGGAGCCATCCGGTGAGCTGGCTGTAATAGCCGCCGGGAGGATCGACCTGGACACCGTTGAAGTTATTGCTCGCATCCGCGAAGCCGTGGTCGTAGGGAGCGAGCGCCGTGCCGTTCGGATAGGTCGCGACGGAGCCGGTAGCAGGAGCGATCTCATAGCGCGGGTAGTACTCGTCGATCCAGATGCCGTCGATGTTGGGATATCCTGTCACCCACGCCGTAATGTCCGCTTTCACAGAAGCCAGCGTCCGGAACGTCGATCCCGTGGTTGTGGTCAGGGTGTGAACGTAGCCGAAGATTTTACCGCCATTGGCCCGGATCGGGTTGAACCGAGTGGCCGCCGTGGTCCAGTCCGCGGAGGTCGTGTAAGGGCCGTTGTTACCGTTGACCGTGACCCAGTAGTCCTTGTAATTGGCGCTGCTCTGGAGATAGGTTGCATCTGTAGCAATGATATTCCATGTCGATACGTCCGTGAGGGGGATGTAAGCAGGGATAATCATCCCTTTGGCATGGGCCTTCGGAGCTCCCGTTGCGAGACACGCGATCGCAGAGCAAAGCAGCGCGGCATTCTTGAATTTCATAATTTGAGATCCTTTGGTTTCGAAGGTTAACACGCATTCAGTTTGCAGGTCCCATTCACTGGCCAATGAATTTGTGCGACCGTCTTACAAAAACGCAAACGTTTACGAAGTCAAGGCAAGTATATCATTCGATGCTTTTTGTGTCAAGAAGAAATTTTTTCGGGGAAATTATGGACACAAAAATGCCCTCCGATCCTCATGGGTTCGGAGGGTAGTTTTCGTCGATGCTGAATTGTTCATAAGAATCTGGGTTTTATACCCGGACGCCGTGAACTAGCTATGATTGGCGATGTACTGGACTTCGGTGGTGAAGTACGGCGGCAGGCCGCCCCAGATATTGTTCGTCAGAATGCGATCCGTCGTGTAGAAGTGAGTATAGCCGTGGCTGATCGACTGATCGATGGCGCCGGCCAGGTTTGTGCTGTTCGTGTGGATCAGAGCCAGCTGCTTCTTCGTCGTGGTCGTGTTCTGGCGGTTCAGCTGTGTCCATGTACTGCTGGGAGCCGAGGCGTAATCGAGGGTCTGCTCGAAGCTGCACGTCACATCGACGATGTCGGTGTAGTTGATCTGGTTGGAGTAGAACCAGCCGCCGGCGTTGCCGATGATGCGCAGTTTGGGATAGGTCGAGCGGATCCATCCCGTGAGCTGGCTGTAGTAGCCGCCGCTCGGGTCGATCTGGGGATAGGAGCCTACCCAGGTGCCGTCCGGGTTGACGAAACTGAGGTCATAAGGAGCGAGCGCTGTCCCGTTGGGGAAAGTCGGGCTGGGACCGCTTGCCGTGCCGGCGACTTCGAAGCGCGGGTAGTACTCGTCAAGCCAGATGCCGTCGAGATTTGAGTATCCCGTCACCCATGCCGTGATGTCCGCTTCGACAGAAGCCAGCGTTCGGTACGTGGTGCTGGTCGGAGTCGTGCATGTATGGACGTAACCGAAGATCTTTCCGGCGTTGGCTCGGATGGGATTGAACTTGGTCGCCGCCGTGGTCCAGTCCGCCGACGTGGAGAACGGGCCGTTGTTGGCGCTGTTCACGACAACCCAATAATCTTTATAGTTCGCATTTGTCCCATCACGCATATATGCCGCGTCTTCCGCGAGAACCTGCCAGTTGGCGGTATCGGTCAGGGGCAGGTATGCAGGGATGATCATCCCTTTGGCATGGGCCTTCGGAGCTCCCGTCGCGAGGCACGCAATCGCCGAACAAAGCAGCGCGGCATTCTTAAATTTCATAATCTGAGATCCTTCTTTCTGAAAGTTATCTTGCGCCAAAATTGAAGCACTCCATGGATGGAAGCTTTAACATAAGTATCCGTAAACGTTTACGTTTCTGGGGCAAGTATAACATCCGGCGCAACTATTGTCAAGCGGTTTTTTCGCGGGGAAGATATTCGGCTCATTCGTCTGCTGACTGTCAGCAGACGAATGAGTGGGGG
>NZ_JBDSQY010000051.1:0-29170 GCF_039929585.1 Capsulimonas sp. | reverse complement strand
GTCACGACCGGCTGACCAGCGGGCGAATGCCGGAAGCCGGAAAGCCAGAAGCGGTGATCTCCGAGGGGATCGCGCGTAACCGTAAACTCAAGCTCGGCGACGTGCTTGCGAGCCCCACCGATACCGGCGCGCTCGTCAGCGTTCCCGTCCCCGTTCATGTGGTCGGTATTTTGTCTGGTCCTACGTGGTGCTCGTTTACTTCGAAAGAGTTTACGGACAATGCGCTGCCGCTGGTGCCGCATTCGCTTCTGGTGACGACGCGCGGCGCCGCACAGACCGAGCAAATCGCCTTTGGAGACAAGCTGTTCAATCAGCTTGACAAGGTGCAAACCCAGGTATTCTCGTTCAACTCGCTTGTGAAGGACCTGCGCGATTCACTAGCGTCCATGTATATGATCATGGGGCTGGTGAACGGGATGGTCATCTTTGTGGTCGCGCTGATGGCGGGGATGCTATCCAACATTTATTTTACACAGCGCATCAGTGAGTTCGCCGTTTTGTCGGCGATCGGCCTGCGGCGCAGCGTCCTAATCTGGCACGCGATCTCCGAAACGGCGATTTTGACGACCATCGGCTGGATCGCAGGCGTGATTGTCAATTACACGATCCTGAGCGTCCTGCGGGGGCGCGTCTTCGAGCCGCGCGGCATGCTGATCAACCCAGGGGATTTGTTTGCTTATGCATACACGCTGCCCATTCCCGTCTGCATCACGCTGTTTGCGGTGGCGACGATTACTTACCGTTTGTCGCGCCTGGACCCGGTGACGATTATTGAAAGGCGATGATCCGTTGACCGATTTGCTGACAACCGAAAAAATTTCTTTGGTATATAGTGATGGAGACCGAAACACTTACGCCCTTCGCGACGTTACTATTCAGATACCTGACCGAAAATTCATCGGGATTATGGGGCCGTCCGGCTCTGGGAAGTCTTCGCTGCTTTATATTTTAAGCGGATTGAAGCGACCGACCGGTGGGGAGGTCAGACTAAAAGAGTATTCGTATGCCGGCCGGCCGGACCGGGAGCTAGTCGACCTGCGCCGTACGCGCTTTGGATTCGTATTCCAGCAGCCGTATCTGCTCGTCTGGCAGACGGCCATGGAGAATGTCCTGATGGGCGCTCCCGATCTTCATGATGAGGCGCGGCATAAGGCCCAAACGTATTTCGATCAGCTCGGAATCGCGCGGCTGCAGCATAAGCTGCCATCGCAGCTTTCCGGCGGCGAGAAGCAGCGGGTATGTGTCGCCCGCGCCATGATGAACGATCCGGACATCATCTTCGCCGACGAGCCTACGGCGTCGCTGGACCATACCAACGGCCGGCTCGTAATCGACCTCTTGTCGGCGTACCGTGAGCGCGGCACGGTGATCGTCGTCACACACGACCCGGAGATGCTGACAGGCGCCGATTCCATTCTGATGATGCGCGACGGCGAAAGCCAGGGATGGGTGACGCCGGACGCTCTCGCCGAGGCTGGAACGAAGAGTAAGACGATCTCATTGGGTGACGGCAGACCATGACGGAATTAGAGGAGACACGATCTGTCGTCCATCGTCCTGAGGATTTTGACGATTTCTGGCGCGAGACGATGGCGGAGATTGACGAAACGCCAATCGTCTGGATGAGGACGCCTTCAGACTTCACGGCCGAAGGGTATGTGGTTGAGACACTGGAGTTTGCGTCACTGGGAGGCGTCACCGTCTCCGGCTGGCTTGCCGTTCCCCACGATCTCAGCGAAGCGCCGCTGCCCGGTTTTTTGTGGCTGCCGGGGTATTCGCACGGGAATCCGTCGCCAGGTCCCGAGAGCCTCTACGCGGGCGTCGTGACGCTGGGACTTAACGTCCACGGCAACCCGCCGGACACCCCGTACGTGCATCCGAGTACGCAGGGCCGCGATTATATCGCCGAGGGGATCGACGCCCCGAAGACATATGTTTTCCGTGCGATCATCGCGCACTGCCTGCGCGCGTTTGACGTGCTGGCGCGTCAGGATGAGATCGATCCGAAGCGCGTGATTGTCGGCGGCATGAGCCAGGGTGGGGGACTGGCGCTGATTGCGGCGGCTCTCAAGCGGGAAACCGCATGGCTTTGCCTGGCCGACATGCCCTGGCTTTCGGACTTGGACCGGGCGCTGGCTTTGATCGATCGTAAACGTTATCAAAAGTTTCCGCAACTTTCTGTACCGGACAAGCGTCTAATCATTGAGCAGTACGCGGAGGCGCATCCAGAGCGGCGAGAAGCGGTTTTTCGAACCTATCGCTACTTTGATCCGCTGTCGCACGCGGGAAATATCGCCTGCCCGACGCAAATGAGCGCCGGAGGCCGAGACCCGTCATGCCGACCCCCGACGATCTATGCGGTCTATAATGAGATCCCAGCGGAGAAAGAGATGCTTTATTTGCCGACAACCGGCCATCAAATCGTACCCGCCATGCATACGGCGCACGAGAAGTGGGTAAATTCGCACTGAACCTGAATACCAACGCTTTCATAAGAACAATGGAACTGCAAGCACGCGAATAGCGGGATGAGGAGGACAATGTCTCTGGAACAGAATAATAGCGCGCTGCAAAATGAAGACATCTTGTCGGCGACGGACAAAATTATCGGAAAGTATGGGCGAAGCGGCTCCGGACGCGCATCGGCGCTCCGTTTGATCGGGGCCTACGTCATTATCCAAACGGAAGGGATTTCTGGCCTGCGCAAGCGCGGGTTCAGTCGGGGCAGCATTCAGCTTTATTTGGAAAAACTGCACGACGTGGAAGTTCGTGTTCCCTAACGCCTGGATTAAAAGTGGGTGTAAGATGGGAATGTCTTTTGCAGAACATTTTGGAAAGGACATTCCCATGACGGATCAACAAATTGGAACGGTCAATCCCGAGAAAGCCTTCGTACAGTCGACATCCGGCAAATCCGTCACAGGACAGTCGGTGGTGACCGATCAGGGCATGGACAAGGAAGTGGTGACGCTTCATCCTACGGCGGGCGCAAGCAGCGAGGCGCCGGCGTCCAGCGGTATTCCAAGCGCAAAGGCCCAGCAGGGACTTGCCGGTCACGCCACGGCGCCTCAAGACGAGACTCCGATGTCGGACCATGTGATATCGACCAACGATCGCACACGGATCTAACCGAACTCGGCGAAGATACCTATTGACGCCAATGCCAATCAGTGATATACTGATTCTACCCACCGGACACTCTCCGGTTGCGCCAGGGGCTGTATGAATTTACAACCTTGCGCAAACAAAAAGCCGTCCCATGCCGGAGTTAAATCCAGCATGGCGCGGCTTTTTTATGTGGTCGCCTATCCAGGCGATACTGGGGTATAATCGCCGTATTCCACCTCGTCACGCGTGAGAAACATGTTAGATACCACACAACGCTTCCATCGCCTCAATGTCGCCCGCATCGCCGCCGCTGCGGTCTTGATCGTCGGAATACCCATGGTCTCGGGATGTAAAAACCCATTCCACAGACGCACGGCCGCGACAGTGTCTCCTGTTGCTAAGCCTGCTTCGCAAACGGCCGCCATACTGCCGGTGGATCTGACCAAGGTCCAGCCGAACGAAGCCGGTATGGTTCCGATTCTGGAGTATCACGACCTGGTCAATACGGCCAAGGCGACCGGATACCAATATTCATCCGCCTCATTCCGCAAAGACATGGAATGGCTGTACGCCCATAACTACCGCCCGGTGAGCCTGTCCGAATACGTCCAGGGCCGCATCGACTGCCCCGCCGGCATGTCTCCCGTGATCCTGACATTCGATGACGCGCTCAAGGGCCAGTTTTACTACACCCCGGATGGCAAGATCGATCCGACCTGCGCTGTCGGCATTCTCGACGACATGCACGCGCGCCATCCCGATTGGCCGCTGAAGGGTACGTTCTTCGTGCTCACCAACGGCGATCCCAAGCTTCCGCCCTCGTTTTATCAAGAGCAGTATGCGCAGGGCAAGATGGAGTATTTGGTGAAGGAAGGTTATGAGATCGGTAACCATACCATCCACCATCGCGCGGGCATCCGCCACTGGTCCGACGATCAGGTGATGGCCGAGTTCGCCGGCGCCGTCAAGAACATCCAGGCGATGCTGCCCAATTACAATGTAAACACGCTCGCACTGCCGTTCGGTGTCTACCCCAAGAACCAGAAACTCGTGATCGACGGCCAAAGCGGTGGCGTCAAGTACCACAATATCTGCGCCCTGCTCGCCGGCGCCGCGCCGGTCCATTCGCCGATGAGCAAGGACTTCAAGCCCTATCGCATGCAGCGGATCATTCCTGGCAACGAGAAATTCGCCATCAAGTACTGGCTCGACTGGCTGGAGCGCAACAAAGCCGACAAATACGTCAGCGACGGCGACCCGAACACATTCACCGTCAACACCATTTCCTCCGGCAAGTTGGACCCCGCGAAGATCGCGAAGGCGCACCTGCACCTGCGGACGTATAATGGGACGACGGTGGCTTCGACGAAGTAAGTCTTTCGTGACCTATCCCCGCTATTCGCGGGGATAGGTCACTCAGAAATATTTCCAAACCATGGTTGACAACCGAATCTTCACCCGGTATAATATTGCCCACAACTGAATTGAAATGCGTTGACGAGGACAATGTTACTGTACGGAGCTTTCAGAGAGCCGTCGCTTGGTGCGAGACGGCAGCGAAGCACAGTAGATCTCCCCTCCGAGCTGGCTGTTTGAAAATACACGTTCACGTTTATGATTAGGATAGCACGGGGTCGCCCGTGATAGCGTTCCAAGTGCGACGTGTATGGCAGGACGGTCTGCAATATTCGTCGAATGAGGGTGGTACCGCGTGAGCTGATAAAGCCTCTCGTCCCTTACCAGTGGGCGGGGGCTTTTTTGTTTGTCTCCGCCAAGTGTCAAAAGAAGGAACATTCTATGAGAGTCAAAGGAAGTCGGGCGCTGCTGGAATCGCTGAAGCGTGAAGGCGTCGACACCATCTTTGGATATCCGGGCGGGGCGGTCATCCCCATCTACGATATGATTTACCAGTTCCCGGACATCCGCCACATCCTCGTTCGCCACGAGCAGGGCGCCGGGCACATGGCTGAGGGCTACGCCCTCGCCACCGGCAAGGTCGGCGTTTGTCTGGCGACGTCCGGACCGGGCGCCACCAACCTTGTTACCCCGCTGGCCGACGCGATGATGGACTCGGTCCCGCTTGTCGCGATCACCGGCCAGGTCCGCTCCAACTTGATTGGCACCGACGCCTTTCAGGAAGCGGACATCACTGGCATCACCATGCCGATTACCAAGCACAACTGGCTGGTCAGGGACGTGACACAGCTGCCGGAGATCGTTGCCGAGGCGTTCCATATTGCGCGTTCCGGCCGGCCTGGCCCGGTCCTGATCGATATCCCGCGCGATATTGCCGAGGCTGAGTTTGAATACACGCCCGTCGAATCCGTGGACATCCCGACCTTCAAGCCGACCACGCGCGGCCACTCGGTCCAGATCAAGCGTGCGGCGGAGTTTATCGCCGACGCCAAGAAGCCAATTCTTTATGTCGGCGGCGGAGCGAACCACGCCTACGCTTACAAAGAAGTGCGTGAACTGGCCGAGAAGATCAACACGCCGGTTACCACGACTTTGAAAGGTCTCGGCGCATTTCCCGAGACGCATCCTCTGTCGCTGGGCATGCTGGGCATGCACGGAACTGCCTACGCGAACTACGCCGTCAGCGAGTGCGATCTGCTGATCGCCGTCGGCGCGCGCTTCGACGACCGTGTGACCGGCAAGGTCGCCGAATGGGTTCCGAACGCCAAGATCATTCATATCGACATTGACCCGGCGGAGATCGGCAAGGTCTTATTGGCCGATGTCCCAATCGTCGGTGACGTCAAGGCCATTTTGACTGAGCTGAACAAGGTCGTGAAGGCGAAGATGCATCCGGAATGGGTGTCGCAGATCAACAAGCTGAAGCAGGACTTCCCGCTGCACTACCCGAACGACGGTGTCCTGCACGGCCAGTACGTGATCGAACAGATCGGCGAAGTGAGCGATCACAAGGCGATTTGCGTGACGGATGTCGGCCAGCACCAGATGTGGGCGGCCCAGTTCTTCAAATGCGAAATGCCCCGCCAATTCGTGACCTCCGGTGGCCTGGGAACGATGGGCTTCGGACTTCCCGCCGCGATCGGCGCGCAGTTTGGCGCTCCGGACAAGACGGTCTTCTGCGTGACGGGCGACGGCTCGATCCAGATGTGTATCCAGGAGCTGATGGTCGCGACTATCTACAAGCTGCCGATCAAGATCTGTATCCTGAACAACCAGTTCCTCGGCATGGTGCGCCAGTGGCAGGAGCTGTTCCAGGGGAACCGCTACTCCTCCGTGGACATGGAAGCGGCGCCGGACTTCGTCAAGCTCGCAGAAGCCTACGGCGCGCATGCGATCCGCTGCTTCAACCCATCGGGCGTCCGCGCCGCGCTGGAAGAAGCGATGAGCATCACCGACCGGCCGACCGTGCTGGACTTCCGCATCTCGAAAGAAGAGAATGTCTACCCGATGATCCCGAGCGGCGGCACCATCCACCAGATGGTCGTGCAGCGCCCGCCGGACATGGTTCCGCTGGACAGCTACATCGCCAGTGAGATGTATATGGGTGAGGACGATCAAGCCGCGCCCGCAGAAGAAGAAAAGGAGACCGTGCCCGTTCCGCGCGCACAGTAGCGCGCGGATCGGCCGTCTCTTGTATCAAGAGCGGACCGGAAAAGTCATGACGCAAACACAGCAACATACCATTAGCGTTCTCGTGGAGAACAAGCCCGGCGTCCTCGCGCGCGTCGCTCTGCTCTTTTCGCGGCGCGGTTATAATATCGAAAGCCTCGCGGTCAGCATCACCGAGAACCCGAAGATCTCACGCATGACCGTCGTGGTCAACGGCGACGAGCAGGAAGTCGAGCAGATCACCAAGCAGCTGCACAAGCTGATCGACGTGAGCAAGGTGCAGGACTACATTGATGTTCCGATCATCGCCCGTGAACTGGCGCTGATCAAGGTGAACGCCGAAGTCAACAATCGGACGGCAATTCTGCAATTGGTTGAGATCTTCCGGGGCCGTGTGATCGACATGTCGGACAAAACGTTCGTCATCGAAGTGACGGGCGGCAACGACAAGATCGACGCCTTAGAGAAACTGCTGGAGCCGTACGGCATCCGCGAACTGGTACGCACAGGCCGCATCGCGATGGCCCGCGGCATCCGGGGAATGTAGTCGCATAGGCGCCAACAAGATCTAGCCGGCGGTTAAAACCGCGCCTGAAAGAGCGCAGAAATCCACCTGCGTGGGTTACATAATCCAAACGTGGCCGCTGAACACAACGTGTATTTTGGAACACGCCGTTGAGGATGATGTAGTCCGCGAAGGCGGACTTCTGCGCTCTTGCAGGCGCGGTTTCAACCGCCGGCTCTGATACTAGGATGGACTAGAACGGTCAACCGGAGGCTGATTGAAAGAGCTGATCACGATCCACCAGGCGAATATGCTGATGCTGGCGCTGCTGATCGCGGCGCCGGTGATCGGCGTGATGTGGGGCTCGTTTACCCGTCAGGTTCCGCGCGGCGCGCTCATCGGCCTTGCGGTCGGGGGCGGCAACTACGCGCTCTGGACGGTGTACAACGCCCTCACGGATCGCCTGGGATTGGACACGGTGAAGAACCTTGCGATCAATCTTGTGCTCTTTATCGTTGTGGGCGCGGCGGCGGGGTTTGCCGCCGCGAAGTTCGGCCAGCCGAAAGCGGACGCCGATCCCCAAATTTCGCAAGATAATTCGGACGTTTGACGAATTTCATTTAGGAGAACACAGAAACATGGCCGCTAAGGTTTATTACGAGAACGATGCTGACTCGACACTTTTAAACGGCAAGAAGATCGCCGTCATTGGCTACGGTTCACAGGGACATGCGCATTCGCTGAACCTGAAGGACAGCGGGTTCGACGTGCGCGTCGGACTTCGCGAGGGCTCCAAGTCCTGGGCGAAGGCGACCGAGGCCGGTCTGTCGGTGAAGACAGTCGAAGAAGCCTCCAAGGAAGCCGACATCATTATGATCCTCATCAACGATGAGTATCAGGGCGATGTCTACCGCGAAAGCATCGCGCCTTATGTCGAAGAAGGCAACGCGCTGGTTTTCGGCCACGGCTTCAACATCCACTTCGGCCAGATTAAGGCTCCCAAGGGCGTGGATGTCTTCATGGTCGCCCCGAAGGGCCCTGGACACCTCGTTCGCCGCACCTACCAGGAAGGCAAAGGCGTTCCGGCGCTGATCGCCGTCCACCAGGACGCCACCGGCAAGGCGCGCGATCTGGCGCTGGCGTGGGCGAAGGGCATCGGCGGCACGCGCGGCGGCGTCCTTGAGACCACCTTCCGCGAAGAGACCGAAACCGACCTCTTCGGCGAGCAGGCCGTTCTTTGCGGCGGCGCGACCGCCTTGGTCAAAGCCGGCTTCGAGACCCTGGTGAACGCCGGCTACCAGCCGGAGATCGCTTACTTCGAGTGTCTGCATGAGCTGAAGCTGATCGTTGACCTGCTGTACGAAGCGGGCATCGCCGGCATGCGCTACTCGATCTCAGACACCGCCCAGTACGGCGACATGACCCGCGGCCCGCGCATCGTCACCGATGACACTAAGGCCGAAATGGTCAAGATCCTCAAGGAAATCCAGACCGGTCAGTTCGCCAAGGAATGGATCCTGGAGAACAAGGCCAATCGCCCGTCGTTCAACGCGCTCGCGGCGATCGATCAAGAGTCCCAGCTGGAAGCCGTCGGCAAGCAGCTGCGCGGGCTGATGTCGTGGGTCAAGAAGACGGACGTCGTAGAAGCGACGGAGTAGGGGCTATTCCCGTGAGGGACCTATCCCCCCGCCGAAGCGAGCTTCGGCCTCCCCCTTTCCCAACTAAAGGCCCTTCGGGCGGGAAAGGGGGTGTTCGTAACTGTCGTCTAGGCGAGTGTTCCGTGAGATTCCGGCCCCCGTTCCCATCCTGGGGAGCAGAGTGTGTTCGCAAATAATCCTGTTCCCCAGGATGGGGCGGAGGGGTCGAAACCCAACGACAAAACTCGCCTGGATTGTAATTATCAGCACCCCTTTTCCCCGGCGAAGCCGCTTGCTGGGAAAAGGGGGAAACGCGCTAAAGCGCGGGGGAATAGGTCACTCACGGGGAATGGTCTAGAAAAGCAGAGGCAAGAGTTCGATGGCAAACAACCAAGTCCAAATTTTCGATACGACGCTGCGCGACGGGGAACAGTCGCCCGGCGCTTCGCTCAATATTGACGAGAAGGTGGAGATCGCCCGCCAACTCGAGCGGCTAGGTGTGGACATCATCGAAGCCGGATTCCCGATTTCCAGCCCCGGCGATTTCGAGGCCGTCCGCCGCGTGGCGGCGACGGTGAGCGATCGCATTACGATTTGCGGTCTGACGCGCGCGGTGCCGAAGGATATCGACGTGGCCTGGGATGCCTTAAAAGGCGCAAAGCGGCCGCGCATCCATACGGGACTGGGCGTCAGCGATAACCATTTGCAGCACAAGCTGAAGAAGACGCGCGAGCAGGCGATGGAGATCGGCGTCAACGCCGTCAAATACGCCAAGTCGCTCGGCTGTCAGGACATTGAGTACTTCACCGAAGACAGCGGCCGCGCGGACAAAGAGTATCTCTATCGCGTCATTGAGGCCGTGATCAAGGCTGGCGCCACGGTGATTAATATTCCGGACACTACGGGCTATATGTCTCCAGAAGAGTACGGAGCGCTGTTCTCAGGCGTTCTGAACCATGTGCCTGGGTCGGAGAATATCATTCTTTCGGCGCACTGCCACAACGACCTCGGGATGGCGACCGCCAATTCGCTGGCGGCGGTCAAGGCCGGCGCGCGGCAGGTCGAGTGTACCGTCAACGGCATTGGCGAGCGCGCAGGGAATACGTCGCTCGAAGAAGTCGTCATGGCGATCTACACGCGCGGCGATATCTACCAGGTGCAGACGAATATCACCACGACGGAGATTTACAAGACCTCGCGTCTGGTGTCTTCATTGACGGGCATCTTGGTGCAGCCCAATAAGGCGATTGTCGGCGCGAACGCCTTCGCGCACTCGTCGGGCATTCACCAGGATGGGATCCTCAAGCAGCGCGATACTTACGAGATCATCGATCCCGCGACCGTTGGCATCAGCGAAAGCAAGATCATTCTTTCGGCGCGCTCCGGCCGCCACGCACTGCGCGATCGGCTGTCCAAGCTCGGACACACGTTTGACGTGGACACCGAGTTCGAGCGCGTGTACGCACGCTTCCTGAACGTGGCCGACAGCAAGAAAGTCGTTTACGACGAGGATTTGGACGCGATTGTCGCCGACGAGCACACCACGGTGGCGCAGGCGTTCGAGCTGGTCCAGGTGCAGGTTTCGTGCGGCGATCATTCGATCCCGACCGCGACCGTCAAACTGCGCAACGCCGATAAGGCGATCCTGCTCGACGCCGATACCGGGAATGGCCCTGTGGACGCCATTTATCGGGCGGTCAATCGCATTGTCCAGATCCCGAACGATCTGATCGAGTACACCGTGCAGAGCGTCACCGAGGGGATCGACGCGATGGCCGATGTGACCATTCGGATCAAAGCCGAAGGCGACATGATCTACACGGGGCACGCCGCGCACACGGATATCTTCGTGGCAAGCACCAAGGCGTATTTGCAGGCGCTGAACAAGCAGATCGCGCGCGTCTCCGGACGCCAGCAGGAAGAACGCATTCTGGAGCACGTGTAGGCATATGGGAGAGACGATTGTCCGAGCCGCCGTCCGCGACGACATTCCGACGATCGTCTCCCTCTGGCGCGTCCTTCAAGAAACCAACGCCTTACACGATCCCTACCTGACGCCCGGACCGGACGCGGAAGCTTGGTTTCGTGAGTATCTCAAGGCGCGGATCGACGGCGAAATCGGTATCTTCGTCGCCGTTCGCGCTGGTGAGGTCGTGGGATACACCTTCGGACAGATTGTCCAGCGCCCGACCCTCGCCGCCGGCGAGTGCGGGTACATCGCCGACCTTTGCGTCCGGCCGGACTCGCGCGGACACGGGATCGGGCGTCGTTTGTACGAACGTCTGCGTCTCTGGTTCATCGACAACGATGTCCACAACATCGAAGTGCAGGTCGTGCGCGCGAACCCCGCGTCGCAGGCGTTCTGGCGCAAAATGGGCTTCGGCGAATTTTTGAAAACGCTTCGAACCGAAATTTCAACCAATCAAGGAAACGCATAGATATGGCGAAGATAGCAGTTTTGGCGGGCGACGGAATCGGCCCGGAGATCATTGCCGAGGGATTGAAGGTTCTCAAAGCCGTTGCGCCGCAGCACGGCCTGGACCTGGAGTTCACCGAGGCTCTCGTGGGCGGCGCCGCCTACGACGCCACCGGTCACCCGCTCCCCCCGGAAACGCTCGAACTCGTACAGAACTCCGACGCCATCTTCTTCGGCGCCGTCGGCGGTCCTCAGTACGACATCATCCCGGACCCAAACCTGCGCCCCGAGCGCGGCGCGCTTCTGCCCCTGCGCAAGAAGCTCGGCCTCTACGCCAACCTGCGCCCCTGCATTCTCTACTCGGCCCTGTCCTCTGCCTGCCCACTGCGCGCGGATCTGGTCCAGGGCGGCTTCGATATCCTCGTTGTCCGCGAACTGACCGGCGGTCTCTACTTCGGCCAGCCGAAGAGCTGGGAAGGCGATAACGCCATCGATACCTGTCTTTACAGCCGCGAAGAAATCACCCGCATCCTGCACGTCGCCTTCAAGGCCGCCCAAAAGCGCCCGACCAAGCGCGTCGTCAGCGTCGACAAAGCCAACGTCATGGAAACCTCGCGCCTCTGGCGCGACACCGCCACCAAAATCGCCGCCGAGTACCCGGACGTCGAACTGACCCACCAGCTTGTCGACGCGACCGCCATGGACCTCGTCCGCCGCCCGCAGTCTTTCGACGTCATCGTGACCGAAAACCTCTTCGGCGACATCCTGAGCGACGAAGCCGCCCAGCTCACCGGCTCTTTAGGAATGCTGCCCTCAGCCTCCCTTGGCCAGGGAACCTTCGGCCTCTACGAACCCAGCCACGGCAGCGCCCCCGACATCGCCGGCACGGGAAAAGCCAACCCCCTCGCCACCATCCTCAGCGCCGCCCTCCTGCTCCGCTACTCCCTCGGCGCCGAAGCCGCCGCGCTGCAAATTGAGAAGGCCGTCGAGAGCGTCCTGAACGCGGGCCACCGCACCGGCGACATCGCCGAAACGCCGGACACGAAGATTGTGACCTGCACCGAGATGGGCGATCTGGTCGTCGCGGCGCTGTAATTTCGCCATTTGTCAGCGAGGACAAATCGTATGCAAAAAGTAGAAGCCATTATCCGGCCGATGAAGCTGGATCAGGTGAAGGAAGCGCTGGAGGATATCGGGGTGGTCGGGATGACTGTCTCCGATGTGCGTGGCTATGGCCACCAGCGGGGGCATACGGAGAAGTATCGCGGCAATACTTATGTGGTGAATTTGCTGCCGAAGATCAAGCTGGAATTGGTCGTGAGCGACGAGCACGCCGATGCGGCGGTGGCGGCGATCGAAGAAGCGGCGCAGACGGGGGAGATTGGGGATGGGAAGATCTTCGTTTACCCTGTCGAGCGCGCTATTCGGATACGGACCGGCGAAGAGGGCGAGAGCGCCATTTAGTATGGTTTTGAGAGATATGCAATATCTTCTGATTGAGATCGCGATTTTCGCGGGCATCGCCATTATGAGCCCGGTCGGGTGACACGCTGCGCGCGCCTCCCCGGTCGGGACTTCGGCTTGTGGCGGTGCGCATTTTTTTTGTTATACACCCGAAAAGGAAGAACCAATGACGGCAGCCTCCTCTCGAAAAATCGATATTTATGACACGACCCTGCGCGACGGATCGCAGGGCGAAGGCATCTCGTTTAGCGTCGAAGACAAGGTCAAGATCGCCAAGCGTCTGGACGCATTTGGCGTGGACTACATCGAAGGCGGATGGCCGGGGAGCAATCCCAAGGACATCGAGTTCTTCGATCGTATGAAGTCGATCCCTCTGAAGCACGCGAAGCTCGCCGCCTTCGGCAGCACGCGCCGGCCAACGACGACGGCCGAGACCGACCCCATGCTTCAGCAATTGCTGGATGCGCAGACGCCCGTTATCACCTTTGTTGGCAAAAGCTGGGATTTTCACGTCACGGAAGCGCTGCGTATTCCTCTTGAGACCAATTTGGAGATGATCGCGGACACGACGCGATATCTGAAGTTGAAGGGTAAGGAAGTCATCTACGACGCGGAGCACTTTTTCGATGGGTACAAGCGCAATCCCGAATACACGTCGAAGTGTGTGGCGGCGGCGCTGGACGCGGGCTGCGATGTGGTTGCTCTCTGCGATACGAACGGCGGCACGCTGCCGAATGAGATTTCGAAGATCGTTTCCGAGATCGGAGTGCGGTTCCCGAACGGCAAGTTCGCCATCCATACGCACAACGATGCCGAGTGCGGCGTGGCGAACAGCCTCGCGGCGATCGAAGTCGGCGCTATCCAGGTTCAGGGTACGATCAATGGGCTGGGGGAGCGGACGGGCAACGCAAATCTGACTAGTATCGTCCCAAGCCTTGGGTTGAAGCTGGGCTATGAACTTTCTTGCCAGTCCCGCATGAAAGAGCTTTCCGATCTTTCCAATTTCATTGATGAGATCGCGAACGTTCCGCCGAAGATGTCGGCGGCGTATGTCGGCCGCAGCGCCTTCGCACATAAGGCCGGCCTGCATGTGGACGCGATGCGCAAGAACTCGGAGACGTATGAGCATATCGATCCCACTTTGGTCGGCAACGAGCGCCGTATCCTGGTCAGCGAGCATAGCGGAGCCTCGACCATCTTAGAGAAAGTCCAGCGCGACAATTCTGACCTGCGCAAGGACAGCCCCGAGACGAAAGAGATCCTAAAGCAAGTCGCGCGTTTGGAGCACGAAGGCTCTTCGTTCGAAGGCGCCGAGGCCAGCTTTGAACTGCTGGTGAAGAAGGCGACGGGGAATTATCGTTCTTTGTTCGAGCTGACAGGGTATCGAGTCATCGTGGAGCGGCGTGGGGGCGATCAAGAGGCGATCACCGAAGCCACCGTCAAGCTGCGCGTTCACGGTCAGGAAGTGCTGACGGTCGCCGAAGGCGATGGTCCGGTGAACGCGCTGGACAGCGCCTTGCGCAAAGCGCTTACCGAGCACTACCCCGATCTGGCGGATATTCGATTGACCGACTTCAAGGTCCGCGTGGTGAACGCGCGGGAAGGCGCCGCCGCCAAGGTGCGCGCCATCGTGGATAGCGCCGACGCCTCCGACAGCTGGAGCACCATCGGTGTCTCTACCAATATTATCGACGCCAGCTGGCACGCGCTGGTGGACAGCGTCGAATATGGTCTGCTTCGAGGGAACGAGGGTTCGGGCGGATAAATCGCCGAATTTGCTATCAGCCCCATGGATTTATTCATGGGGCTTTTTTCGTATTGGAATGAGATCGGAAAACACAATGAGCAAAGATTCACTGGGCGATCGGATGAAGGGCTACTACGAGAACAGGACGCGGGTGTATTTGCCGCGCCGCACATACACAATTCTTCGTATTGACGGCAAGAGTTTCCACACCTACACGCGCGACTGCGAACGTCCCTTCGATGTGAACCTGATGGAGGATATGGACCAGACGGCCATGGCGCTTTGCAAGGGGATTGAAGGCGCACAGTTTGCTTACGTGCAGTCGGATGAGATTAGTATTCTGGTCACGGATTTCGGGCAGCTGCAAACGCAGGCGTGGTTCGACGGCAACGTGCAAAAGCTGGTCTCGATCTCGGCGTCTATGGCGGCGGCGCATTTCAACGCCGCGCGCTGGCGTCGTCTGGCGGCAAAGGGCGAGAGCAATTCACTCGACGGCGCCCCGATTGCGTTCTTTGACAGTCGTGCGTTTACGATTCCCGATCCCGTTGAAGTTGCGAACTATTTCATCTGGCGAGGGCAGGACGCCACGCGCAATTCGATCTCGATGACCGCGCACGCGCATTTCGAGCACGACCTGCTCCAGGGCAAGACTTCGGATGAGATGCAGGAGCTGCTCTGGATGCACAAGGGGATCAACTGGAACGACATGCCGGGTGGGTTCAAGCGGGGACGGTGCATCGTCAATAACCACACTGTGGGCGATGTCGCGTTTACCGACAAGCGCACAGGCGACATGCATCTGGCCCTCAATGTTGAGCGCAATGTGTGGGAAATCGAGATCCCTCCGATCTTCAGTCAGGACCGAAACTGGCTGGAAGGGCATATTCCGAAACATTCGGGGAACTGATCCGGTTCAGTAGAAGGCCCTAGCAATAAAATCCGCAGGTTAATCGTTTATAAATTATTTTTCAAGCGGTCATATCGTTTGACATCACATGTTCGGTATGCTATAATTATGCGATCCACAACTGTGGACCGCTTCGTGCGCCGGTAGCTCAGTGGATAGAGCATCAGTCTTCGGAACTGAGGGCCGGGGGTTCGAATCCCTCCCGGCGCACCAACTTTCCTGTAACGATCGACCTCGGCTCCGCAGTGCTGTGGTTGGCGCTGCAAGAAGCGCGCGGTGGTCGCCCCTAGTCTCAAGACGATCTTTGCCCTCTATAGGTCTGTCTATAAACGGAGACAATGCGCGATCGAATATTTCCATACGAATAAATTGACTTGCGTTGACAGAACAGTCATAAACTTCTATAATTGGACGTGTATTGCGCCTTACGGTATCTTTCCCGTCACCCTGATCACCAGAGACAATATGTCTCGCACAGATATTCATTAGCTGTCAGCCTCGGTCGTAAGTATCATATTTGCGACTAATTCAAATCAGGAGCCGATCGAAAACTATGTTTTGGGACAAAAAACACACCGCGATGGTGTTTGCAGGATCGATGACGCTAGCACTGCTCGCCGGTTGTGGCGATAAGGACGATAAAGGCAGCACAACCACGACAGTCACCACGACTACCCCGGGTACGACGCCGCCGCCTGCCGGTGGACAGGTCCCGCTGGCGTTTGTTACGAACAATGCGTCCGACTACTGGACGATCGCTCACAAGGGCGTCGACGCCGCCGTAAAGGAACTGCCGAACGTCAGCGTGCAGTTTGTCATGCCGTCGGATGGCACCGCCGCCACCCAGAAGAGCAATGTCGACGATCAGCTCGCTAAGGGCGTCAAGGGAATCGCAATCAGCCCGGTCGACCCGAAGAACCAGACCCAGATGCTGAACGATGTCGCGAAGAAGACCATCCTGATCACCCAGGACAGCGACGCCGCTGACAGCGATCGCATGTGCTACATCGGCACCGACAACCACGCCGCCGGCCTGATGGCGGGCGAAGAGATCAAGAAGGCCCTGCCGCAGGGCGGCAAGATCATGATGTTCGTCGGCGTCCGCGACGCGCAGAACGCCAAGGACCGTGAGAACGGTATCCGCGACGCTCTGAAAGGCACTAATATCACGGTCCTCGATGTCCGCACCGACGACGCCGACCATGCGAAGGCGAAATCGAATGTCGCCGACGCCCTGGTCAAGACTCCGGACCTCGCCGCCTGCGTCGGTCTGTGGAGCTACAATGGCCCCGCGATCCTGAACGCCATCAAGGATGCGAAAAAGGTCGGTAAGGTCAAGATCGTCTGCTTCGACGAAGAGACCGAAACGCTGGAAGGCGTCAAGGACGGCTCGATCTCCGCGACGATCGTGCAGCAGCCCTACGAGTTCGGATACCGAGCCGTCAAGC
This sequence comes from Capsulimonas sp., assembly GCF_039929585.1. Lineage (NCBI taxonomy): Bacteria > Bacillati > Armatimonadota > Armatimonadia > Capsulimonadales > Capsulimonadaceae > Capsulimonas > Capsulimonas sp. The sequence continues at coordinate 12,353 of NZ_JBDSQY010000051.1, read as the reverse complement.
TTCTGAACGACCTGGTCGCCGGCAAGAAGGACGGCGTCCCCGCCGGTAAGCAGATCTTCGTTCCGACCCAGGCCATCACCGTGGCCAATGTCGATGACTTCAAGGCCAAGCTCGACAAGCTGCGAGGACGCTCCTAATGCGGGATCGCGCCTTCGTCGTGACAGCCGGAACCACCGGCGCGCGCGCCTGCGAGAAATCGCAGGCGCGGAGGATCTATTGATGTCGATTTCAGATGCCATGCCGGACCCAATTCTGGAGATGAAGGGGATCAGTAAGCGTTTCGCCGGCGTTCAAGCGCTGAAGGACGTGAGCCTGAAGCTTTATCCCGCGGAAGTCATCGCCCTGATCGGCGAAAACGGGGCCGGAAAATCGACGTTGATGAAGACCCTGGGCGGCGTTCACCAGCCCGACGAAGGCGAGATCCTCATTAACGGCAAGCCCGTCAAGATCACCGGCGTCAAAGACTCAATCCGCGCGGGCATCAGTTTCATTCATCAGGAACTGAACGTGCTGGATAACCTCGATGTCGCCGGCAACGTCTATCTTGGCCGCGAACCCCTGCGCGGCCCTTTGCGCCTCATCGATACGGCGCGCATGGCGGCCGACACGCAGCCTTTTCTGGACCAGTTGGGGCTGAACGTCTCCAGCCGGACCCCACTCAAAAATCTTTCCCTGGCGCAGCAGCAGATGGTGGAGATCGCCAAGGCGCTCTCGCTCAACTCGCGCATCCTGATTATGGATGAGCCGACGTCCAGTTTGACCCTGTCCGAAACCGATCGCCTGCTGACAGTAGTAGAGGATCTGCGCTCCAAAGGCGTCAGCGTCATCTACATTTCCCACCGGCTGGGCGAGATCAAGCGGATCGCGGATCGAGTCATCGGCCTGCGGGACGGCCGGAACGCCGGGGGGCTCAGCCGGGCGGAGATTTCGCACGATTCGATGATCAAACTGATGGTTGGCCGCGATATCGACAAGACCCACATGGCGCACGATACTTCGGCGCTGCCGGTCCGCTTCAGCGTCTCCGGCTTGCGCACGCGCAAGTATCCGCAGAAGGAAGTCGAGTTCGAGATCCGCCGAGGCGAGATTTTGGGCATGGCCGGACTGGTTGGGGCAGGGCGCTCCGAAGCCGCTCAGGCGATCTTCGGCATCGATTCGTCCCTGGCCGGAACGTTCACGCTGGATGGCAAGAAGCTTTCGATCAAGAGCGCGAGTGACGGCATCAAGAACGGGATTTATCTCGTGCCGGAAGACCGGCGCCGCTGCGGCCTGATCACGGATCTGCCCATCCGAAATAATATCACGCTTCCCGCGCTCAACCGCTACGCGGTTGCCGGGCTTGTGAACGGCGACAAAGAACGCGTCTCCGCCCAAAAGGCCAGCAAGGCCCTCAATGTGAAAACGCCGTCGGTGGAGTTTCTTGCCAAGAACCTTTCGGGTGGGAACCAGCAGAAGGTCGTTTTGGCGAAGTGGCTCTCATTGGAGCCGAAGCTAATGATCTTCGATGAGCCGACGCGTGGGATCGATGTGGGCGCGAAGGCCGAGATTTACGAGCTCATGCGAAATCTGGCCAAAGAGGGCGTTGCGATTCTGATGATCAGCAGCGATATGGAAGAAGTACTGAGCCTGAGTGACCGCGTTGCGGTTATGCACGAAGGCCGCGTCACGGGAATCCTGCCCTTTGACAAGTGTTCCGAAGAGTCCATCATGCAATTTGCGGTCGGCGGCGAACGTCCGGCGACCGGTGACCGTCCGCAAGAGCAAGGCGCGGCGGCAGTCTAAGAGGAATCTATGTTAACGAACGTAACGACTGACACGACGCCGCGGCTGGCGACGCCGCCCGGAGCGCCGCCGCGCTTGCCGATCAAGAGCGCCAGCAAAGAACTTGGCATCTTTATCCTGCTGGTTGTTTTGTGCGTGGTCGCCAGTATCAAGAACCCCAACTTCGCGCACATCGAAAATGTGCAGAACCTTTCCCGTACGATCGGTTTGTTTGGGATTTTTAGTCTCGGGCTAGGCCTGATCATTATCACCAGCGGTATCGACCTGACGGTCGGATCGGTATTCGCCCTAGCCGGTGTCATCCTTTCCATTATGCTTGTGGATAAACAATGGAACCCTGTACTTTCCGTTGTGCTGATCCTGGGGCTAACGATGGGACTTGGGCTTCTGCATAGTCTGCTGATAACAAAGATACCACTGCAGCCGTTTATTGTGACCCTTTGCGGTCTGCTCTTTTACCGTGGACTGGCTCGATTTATCGCGAACGACGAGACCAAAGGCTTTGGAAACGCGCACGGTTTTGAGACGCTTCAAAAGCTGGCGACGGGTGATGTGGCCGGTGTCCCGATGCCGTTTGTCATCCTGATGGTGTTCAGCGTCATCATGTGGGTCGTCCTGCACCGCTCCGTTTACGGCCGGCATCTCTATGCCGTCGGCCGCAACGAGGAAGCTGCGCGCTATTCCGGCATCAATTCGCAGCGCGTCATCATCACGACCTACGTGATCGCCGGCCTTTTGACCGGCTTCAGCGCCATCTTGATTGCTTTCTATACGAACTCGATCTCGCCCTCGACACACGGCAACTCGTACGAACTGTACGGAATCGCCGCCGCCGTCGTGGGAGGGTGCAGCCTTCGTGGCGGAGAAGGATCCATCATCGGTATCTTGATCGGCGCCGCTTTGATCCAGGTGCTGCAAAATTTGGTCAACCTGCTGAACATTCCCAGCTCGCTTAACTTCGCGGTCATGGGCTCTGTCATTCTGCTTGGTGTTATCGCCGACGAACTGGCAAAGCGCCGCGCCGCCCGCGTCAAGTAACGTTATGACCTACGGTAATTATTTTTCGACAAGCATGCTTAAACCCCTTGCAATTCGGAAATACCGCGGGTATAATATCCCTGCTTCCAAGAAATTGGGAGCAGCCGATACGCCTCTATAGCTCAGTTGGTTAGAGCACCTGACTCTTAATCAGGGTGTCCCTGGTTCGAGTCCAGGTGGGGGCACCAACACAAAAAATAGCCGCTATTCCATATGGAAGAAGCGGCTTTTTTGGTTCTACTCCAAATTCACGGGATCGTTGGTCTTGATTTTCTGTTGCGCGTGGGAGCGATCGTCGATCCACAACACGGATCTGCGGTCGCTGTTGCTTTGTGTCCCTGTTGGTATTATGCCTGCTCCGTTTGCGATTAAATCTCCGAGGGAAAAATTCTCAGTCTCTACGAGAAAATTTCACGGAATTAAGATCGACACAGAACGTGGATAGCAAAGGAAATACCATGTCGGAAAAAGATTTGAGCGGTAAAGTTATTGTCGTCACCGGCGCGTCGAGCGGGTTTGGCCGGGGCGCTTCGGTGCAGTTTGCGAAGGCGGGGGCGTCCGTCGTGCTGGCGGCGCGGCGTGGTCAGGTGCTGGACGATGTTGCGCGGGAGTGTGAGGCTGGGGGAGGGCTGGCGCTCGCAGTTCCGACTGACGTGAGCAAAAGCGAGGAAGTGGAGGCGCTAGCGGCAGCGACTCTCGCTCGGTTTGGACGGATCGACGTGTGGGTGAACAATGCTGGCGCGGGCGCGTTGGGGCGCTTCGAAGATGTTCCCCTGGCCGACCATGTCAAAGTCATCGAGACGGATCTTCTGGGGACACTCTATGGCAGCTACCAGGCGATGCGCCAGTTCCGCCAGCAGCAGTCGGGTGTGCTGATCAATATCGCGTCTGTGATCGGGAAAGTCCCGGCGCCGTATTTCTCGTCCTACGCGGCCGCGAAGCACGGCGTCGTGGGATTGAGCTCTGCGATCCGTCAGGAGCTGAACGTGAACGATGTGAAGAATATCCATGTCTGTACAGTCATGCCGACTTCCATGGACACGCCGTTTTTTGAACATGCGGCGAATTATACCGGACACAAAGCCGTTCCCATTCCGCCGACGTACGATCCCCAGGAAGTGATCGATGTGATCCTGCGTCTCGCTTTGAAGCCGGAGGATGAAGTGGTGGTGGGAACTGCTGGTGTGGCGTCGGCGATCGGCCATAATCTCGCGCCGCACATGACCGAAGCGATGATGGCGAAGCAGACGCATGCTGCTCAGATCGAGAAAGCGCCGCCGGCGGAAGACACGGACGGAAGCGTGCTGGAGCCGATGCTGAGCGGAGTGGGCGTCACCGGCGGCGTGCGCTGACGGAGAAAGCTCCGCGAAATACTGGGACGTTACGGAAGGGCGCCGGGTATAATTTATCCAGCGCTTATTATGAGAATATATATCGTTCGACACGCGGACCCCGATTATCCCAACAACACAATCACTGCATTTGGTCACAAAGAAGCCGAAGCACTTGCAACTCGGATGGCGACTTTAGAATTGGATCGACTCTATAGCTCACCGCTTGGGCGTGCGCGGGATACCGCCGGATACACCGCCCGGGTTCTTGGCATGGAGCCGGAGATCGAACCGTGGACTACGGAGCTCGACTGGTCCACGGGCGGGCAGGGGAGCGCCGGCTCACAGGCCGTCTGGGACTATCCTGGAGAGGTCTTTCGAGGCGGGACCAACTATCCCTCTTATGAGAACTGGCATCAAACCCCGCCTGTCCATGAAGACCAGCTTGCGGAGCGATTCGCTCGCCTCGTCAAAGCGTCGGATGAGTTTCTGATGCGGCTAGGCTATGCGCGAGAAGGCCGGCGTTACCGGTGCATCGCGCCCACGGATGACCGGATCGCTATGTTTTGCCATGGCGGCTTTGGACTGACCTGGCTCGCGCATTTGCTGGAAATTCCGGTGCAGACGATGTGGTCCGGATTCTGGCTTCCGCCTTCCTCGGTGACCATGGTGCTCATGGAGCAGCAATCGTCCGATTGGGCCGTTCCGCGCTGTGTCGGCATGGGCGACACGTCTCACCTCTACGCCGCCGGTCTTCCGATCCAGCCGCGCGGCATCTACGCGCATAACTGGGAGCGAGCGCCGGGCTCTCAGCGGTCGTACCCCTCGGACGAATAGTTCTCTTTCTTGTCATGATTGTTTCATGAAATTTCATCAATAATGATAGAAGTATGATATTTTGGCAAGCTGTTTGTTGTAATTATCTTGTACTTTGGCCTGCTTTGAGGCGCCTCACACTCAATTTTGCTTCTCAAATGACGGTGTTTTGAAGTTTTGCAGATTGTTTCTGAGAGTTTCATAAATTTCTGCAAATAATTGTTGACAGATCATATTCCTGTTGCTATAATAACTTATGTCCAGTATCAATGAAGTTGCACGGCAGGCAGGCGTTTCACCAGCAACGGTGTCGCGGACGTTCCGAACTCCGGAACTTCTGAGCCACCAGACGCGCCGTCGCGTGCTGCACGCCGCCGCCGAATTGAACTACCAGCCGCGTCAGCGTGTGGTGAAAGTTGAAGAAGAGCCGATTGGCGGCGAAGCGGCGGAATCTTTGGGTTTTTTATACTTTTCCTCCGATCAGGATGGCAGTCAGGTCAATGAGTTTTACGCACCGGTGATGATGGGAGCTCAAGCGGAGGCTGGCCGTTTAGGTAAGCACCTGATCCTGAGGACTACGTCCAGATTTGAAACGCCGCCGGAAATGCCCAAAATGTTTCGTGAACAGTCCGTCGCCGGCATGCTGCTAGTAGGCGCGGCGCTCCCGGAAGTCCTTGCGGCTTACGATCCCTATCTTTCTCCTGCGGTTCTCGTGGATAATCGGGATCCGCTGGGACGTCATGATTGCATCCTGAGCGACGGTTTTGGCGGGATGCTTTCAGCGACACAATATTTGCTGGAGCTCGGGCACCGGCGTATTGCGTTTATCCAGGATGAGCCGACGGCGCCCTCGTTCCGAGATCGGCAGCGCGGCTATCTGTGCGCTCTCTGGGAAGCGGGGATTGTTCCCTGTCCCGATTGGATCGTTTCGGCCACACGCCACTCGCCGCTAGAGCCGTATTTGCAGCCGCTGCTGAGCGGTCCGGAGAGTCCGACGGCAATTGTGGCGGCGAACGATATGAACGCGTTCGCGGTGCTCTCAGCCTGCCGCGCGCTTGGACTGTCCGTACCCAAGGATTTGAGCGTTATTGGGTTCGATGACGCGACGTTTAGCGTTCATTCCTACCCGGCGTTGACGACGGTGCGGGTGAACAAAGGCCAAATGGGCCGACTGGCCGTACGTCAACTGACCGCCCGAATTGAAGAAGCACGTGAGGGCGCCACGCCACTCCCGTCAGCAATTTTCGTCGTTCCCGTATCGTTGGTGGAGCGTGAGTCCTGCGCGCCCCCTCGTCATTGACTAATCGCAGGACATCAATCATAGGAGAAGAATAATGAAGCGGCAAGCATTTACCCTGATCGAGTTGCTAGTAGTGATCGCTATTATCGCGATTTTGGCGGCGATTTTATTCCCCGTTTTCGCGCAAGCCCGGGAAAAAGCGCGCGCGATCGCGTGTCTGAGCAACCTCAAGCAGATCGGTCTCGGGGTCGTGCAATATAACCAGGACTACGACGAGAAGATGCCAAATGGCACAAGCGGCTACGGTACCTGCGCTGGCTGGGCTTACCAGGTCTATCCCTATGTCAAGAGCGTCGGCGCGTTCAAGTGCCCGGACGACTCCGGCGTCGGAACGAACGGCTCGTCGCTAGGCATCAATGCCAACTTTGGCGGCAAGCCTGGCGCGGATCCAACCATTATGGGAAGTGCGGATGGACGCAGCATTGCTGAGTTCAATTCACCGACCAAAACCGTCATGCTGTTTGAGACGTCTAATGGCAAGTATTACGATCTTTCGCGTGGGAACGGCGTGGACGACGCCAACGGTATCCATGCGGACAACATGTACAACGGCATGTCGCCCTCAGGATTGGGTTACGGCGGTCCATACGATCCCAATGGCGGCAATGGCGCGGACCCGGCGTCCGCAACCAGCACGAACCTGAAGTACGCCACTGGGTGGCTGCGGTACAGCTCGCAAAGCGCGAACTTCCAGTCCAAAGACGGACGGCATCAGATGGGCGCGAATTATCTGATGGCTGACACGCACGCTAAGTTCCTGAAGCCCAATTCCGTGGCCGCCGGCTACAACAATACCACCACGAACGGCTGGTGCGGCGGCATCTATTCACCCGGTCCTAGCGGCGGCGCGGTCGCGGCCAGCACGGACTGCACGGACTCGTCGATTGCCGCGACATTCAGCATCCAGTAAGAACTAGCCTTTGAGAAAGCAGGAGCCGCGCGTCGCCGCGCGGCTCTTGCGCTGAGTTTGACAGAATGAGTGAAATTGCTATGAAGACATGGAAGAAGTGTGTTGTGGGGATAGGCGTTATGAGCGTGCTCGCCTTGGCGGGCTGCAGCCATCAGGCGGCCGGCGGAGGCGGCTCGGACGAAGCGGAGCCCAAGGCAATGGCCGAGCAGCGCGCCGCAGCGGCCCAGCAGGCGGCTGCGGCGCAGGCCGCCGCGCGTCAGGCGGCTCCCCAGTCTGGTCAAGGCCAGCCGAGGTAACATGAAGCCAACGATCCAAAAGACGCGGTCAGTGGTGTGTGCGCCGGTGTTGATGGTGATGATGGGCTTGTCCGCCGTCTCCTGCTCGAAGGCGCAAACCGCCGAGACATCGGCGGCGCCCGCCGTGCGACAGTTCGATAAGTTCGAGACATCGTTCACGATCCCCGGTCAAAGCGGCAATCCATTCGATCCGGCGCAGAACGAAGTCAACGCTGTTGTGACTGGGCCAGGCGGATTGCGCGCCGTGATCCCGGCGTTCTGGGATGGGGAGCGTTGGCGTGTTCGCTACACTCCGGCCAAGGTGGGGGATTACTCCTTCAAGATCACGCGTAACGGTTCGGCCGCGTCTCCGGCGGGCTTGGCTGGAAGCCGGTTTCGAAGCATCGCCTCAAAAGACCCTGGATTCATTCGCCGCAGCTCCAAGAGCGCGCAAAAGTTTGTTTTCGATAACTCTCGACCGTACTACCCGATTGGTATCAACGTCGCCTGGACGAATGGCGGCGACCCAGCTTATCCCGCCTATTTCTCCCAGATGAACAAGGCGCATCTGAACTGGGCGCGCGTCTGGATGAACGCCTGGGACGGAAAGAACCTGGAGTGGTCGGCGGACAAAACCAAGAATCCTTCGCGCGGAGAGTTCCTGATGGACGCGGCCAAGCGCTGGGATACGATCGTCGATTCGGCTGCCCAGAATGGCGTGTATGTCCAGATGGTCTTGCAGCACCATGGCCAGTACACGGAGAAGACCGATCCCAACTGGGCGGATAACCCGTTTAATGTCGCCAACGGCGGATTTCTGAAGAAGCCGGACGACTTTTTCACCGACCCGGAAGCGCGGCGGCTGACGAAGGCCAAGTATCGGTATATCGTCGCGCGATGGGGCTATTCGGATCATATCCTCGCCTTTGAACTGTTCAATGAAGTGCAGAACATCCGTGAGACCGATACGCACTTCAGCGATGTAGTGAACTGGCACAAGGAAATGGCGGCATATCTGCGCTCCATCGATGTCAATCATCATTTGATCACGACGAGTTACAGCGATCCCGGCAATCCATTATCACAGATTGGGATGGACTACGATCAGATCCATTCCTATCCGCCCGATGTCGTCTCGACATTTGCCGCGCTGCGAACCAAGGGGCTGAAAACGCCGGTGTTCTTTGGGGAGTGGGGACCGCCGAACTCGAAGCCGGAGGAGCAGACAGGATTGGTCCACGACGCGCTCTGGGCGGGATTGATCGCTCCGACCGCTGGCGCGCAGCAGTACTGGTTCTGGGACCGCATGGACTCTCTGCATCTCTGGCCGCACTTCGCCTCGGCGGGCGCGTTCGTTCAGAAGTTCGGCGTGGCCTCGCTGGACTCCATGGACCCAATTGCTGTCAGCGTTGATGCGCCCGGCGCGAAAGGCGATCTGTCGTTTGCGCCTCCGGGAGGGTGGGAGGCGACCATGAAGACCGATGTCACGCTGTCGCCTTCGGGAACGCCTGATCTCTCCGGCGTCTCGTCCTACGTCCAGGGGTCAGGCCATCGCGAGATGACTCCGCGTCCTATTGCGTTCCACGTCAACAGTCCCGCGCCGTTTCGTTTCCAGGTGCTGGTGGGATCCATCGGAAAAGGCGGCGCGCATCCCACGCTTTCGCTCGACGACGCTACGCCGCGTGAGCTTGATTTTCCCGCAAGCAATGTTGAGCGCAGCGCCGATCAAATGATGACTGTGGATGTGCCTGCTGGGCCGCACACCGTCTCGGTTTTCAATACTGGGCCGGATTGGTTTGTCGCCAAGCGCATCGTCGCCGTCGGCTATGCGCCTCCGGTAGCGGTGATGGCGAAGGCAAATGCTCACTCCGTGCTGTTCTGGGCTTACGATCGGGATCGGATGAATCGCTCACCGCGCACGGCGACATTGCGCCTTGGAGCATTGAAGCCAGGGCGGTATCAGGTGCGCCTCTGGGATACTGCCGCAGGAAAATCCGGCGGCGGTTTTACGGTGATCGCCGCCAAAGATGGCGTCTTGAAGGTTCCGCTGCGGCCATTTGTCGGCGATATCGCAGGCGTCGTGACGCCTGATCCAGAAGCAAAGGCCAGCCAATGAATCGTCTTTTCGCCATTGTTCTCGGGGGAGCGGTCATCGCGACCGGTTCCCCATTCGTCGTTCACGCCGCCGACACACCCAAAAGCGACTTTGTCGCCGCAGACAGCAAAAATATTCAGTACATGGGCCGGATCGACTTTGCCGACCCAAAGAAGCCCCGGTTTTGGGCGTCCGGCTGCACGCTTCGCGCCAAATTTCGCGGAACCTACTGTGACGCACTCGTGAACGATCAGGTTCTCTGGGGGACCTCTCACAATTATATCGAAGTGATTATCGACGATCTGCCCCCAAAACGTATTCAAATGACCGGCCCCGTTAATACTCTCAAGATCGCTGAAGGACTTCCCGAAGGCTCCCACACGGTTACGCTCTGCAAAGACACCGAATCGAGCATCGGCTACTTGGAGTTTACGGGATTCCGATGCGCGGGATTGGCGCGTCCCGATCGGCAGCCGAAGCGCAAAATGGAATTTATCGGCGATTCGATCACTTGTGGCATGGGGAGCGACACCCGCGTCAAACCGTGCGGCGAGGGCCAATGGTACGACCAGACAAATGCGTACATGAGCTACGGGCCGGTCACGGCGCGATTGCTGAACGCACAATGGCATGTAACATCGGCGTCCGGGATCGGCATGCACCATAGCTGCTGCGATATGAAAGTCACGATGCCGGATGTGTTCGGCAAAACCGATGTGAGCGGCAACGCGCCCGGTGACTGGAACTTCGCGCGCTATCAGCCCGACGTCGTCACCGTTTGCCTCGGCCAGAACGACGGCTCCGGCGAGCCCGTCGCTTTCCGCGCCGCCTATCTCGCGTTTCTCACGCAGGTCCGAAGCCGCTACCCCAAAGCGCAAATCGTCTGCTTGACCAGCCCCATGGCCGACGCGTCGCTGACCGCTTTTCTAAAGGACAGCCTGACGGGGATCGTGCAGGAAAAGCAACGCGCCGGCGATAAACGCATCCACGCATTCTTCTTTTCGCGCAGCTACAACGACGGCTGCGGAGGCCACCCCAGTATGGCCCAGCATCAATTGATCGCGAATGAACTGGCGGCCTACTCTAAAACCACATTCGGCTGGTAGCTCCCTTCACGCCCCCGACTTTACCGGAGAATTTCGTCTCGCTATGTCAAAAATACTCTCACTCGCTCTCGCCGCAGGCCTCTGCGGCGTTTCGTCTCTGGCGCTCGCCGCCGACCCCGCGCCTTCCACGGCGGCGCCCGATTATACTTCGCACATCCTCACGCCTCCGGCTTCAGCTGCGCCCCGAATCCATGGTCCAGGCGTCTACGGGCAGCGCCCCGGCCGCCCGTTTCTCTACACTATTCCCGCCACCGGCGATCGGCCCATGACCTTTTCGGCCAAGGGGCTTCCGAAGGGGCTTAAACTGGACCCCATCACGGGGCGTATCACCGGGCGAGTGGACAAGCCTGGAACGTACCGCGTTACCTTCCGAGCACGCAGCCCGCGCGGAAACAGCGAGAAGAAGTTCCGAATCGTGATCGGTGATCAGATTGCGCTGACGCCGCCGATGGGCTGGAACAGCTGGAACTCCTGGGCGTGGACCGTGGATCAGGACAAAGTGCTGCGCTCCGCCAAGGCGCTGGTCGCCGCCGGCTTGGATCGGCATGGCTGGAGTTACATCAATATTGACGACACGTGGCAGGGCAAGCCCGATCCAAAATCGCTCGCCCTCCAGGCGAACGAGCGGTTTCCCGACATGAAGGCGCTGACCGATCAAATCCACGGGATGGGCCTAAAGGCTGGCATTTACTCAACGCCCTGGATGGCGTCGTACGCCATGTATCCTGGAAGCACCGCGTCCAACACCGAGCACACCTGGGTGTCGCCGCCGCAGGATAAACGCTTTATCGAGCCCAATCCGCACCACCAATTCGGAGCTTATTCGTTTGTGACGCAGGACGCCAAACAATGGGCTGATTGGGGATTCGATTATCTCAAGTACGACTGGAACCCCAACGACGAGGAGCACACACGCGAGATGTCCGACGCCCTCAAGGCGAGCGGCCGCGACTTCGTTTACAGCCTGTCCAACAGCGCCCCCTTCGAGCACGCGGGCGATTGGGCGCGCCTCTCCAACGCCTGGCGCACGACAGGGGATATCGTCGACAACTACGAGAGCCTCTGTCAGAACGGATTCACGCAGTCCAAATGGGCGCCATTTTCTGGGCCCGGCCACTGGAACGACTCCGATATGATGATCCTCGGCTGGGTTGGCTGGGGCCCCGCGCTGCACCCAACGCATCTCACCGCAGATGAGCAGTACACCCACATGAGCCTCTGGTGCCTGCTTTCCTCCCCACTTCTCATTGGCTGTGACTTAGAAAAACTCGACCCATTCACATTGAGCCTGCTCACCAACGACGAAGTCATCGCCATCGATCAAGACCCGCTTGGCCGCGCCGCCACACAAATCTCCCACGCCGGGGGCGACATCACCCTCACAGGCGCCGCGCCCTACGCCAGCCACGGCGAAACCAACTCGGTCACGCTGCCGTGCCTGCAAGTGTGGGCAAAGCCTCTGGAAGATGGCTCGCAAGCCGTGGGATTGTTCAACCTCGGCGAGCAGCCGGCGGAAGTCATCGCAGATTTTTCGGACTTGAAGATGAGTGGAAAGCAGTCGGTCCGTGATCTGTGGCGTCAGAAGGCTCTTGGGACATTTCGTAGCGAATATAAAGCAATCGTGCCGGCGCATGGGGTGGCTCTGGTGAAAATTGGCGCCCAATAAACAACATGAACGGAAGACGGCAAAAGCGCCCCTC
>NZ_JBDSQY010000050.1:0-11915 GCF_039929585.1 Capsulimonas sp. | reverse complement strand
TGCGTTAGAATGGAAGTGCATGTGGTTGATTTTCTTTGGTGTGGTTACCAAGAAGACTACCACATGCGCTCCTCAAACGCCATCCCCACTTGTTCATAATGACATGAGACTCGACAGGTAGATTAGCAAATCTAGTGGGCGAGACGATCATCGTCTCAGGCGATGAAGTAATGTGATGATCGAGAATGGAGACCGGGATGACACTGCTGAATGCGCCGGTGACTGAACAGGATTTTAGCCTCGGCTCCGAGGACGCGTCGGTGACACTGGTGGAGTATGGCGATTACGACTGCCCCCACTGCCGCCAGGCGTATGCCATTGTAGAAGGAATCCAGCGTCAGCTTGGCGAGCGCCTGCGTTTCGTGTACCGGCCATTCCCGCGCGGGACGCGCGATTCTCCTGGAATACGCGCTGCGGAGGCCGCACTGGCGGCGGGCGCGCAGGGCCGGTTTTGGGAGATGCACGGCCTGCTGCTGGACCCGCACGTATCGCTTGCGGAGGTCGATCTCCTGCGTATGCCCTCGCTCTACCGCGCCGTTCTTGGACTGGATGAAGACCGGTTCACACGTGAACTGACCGACAGAATTTATGACGGGCGGGTTCGTGAGTACATGCAGTCCGGCGTCGACAACGGAGTACGGAGCACCCCGACCTTCTTTATCAACGGCCGCCGTCACGACGACTACTGGGACGCCGACACATTGCTTTCCGCCATCGAGCAAGCCGCGCCGGCAGTGTAACGGCTGCGCCATTCTTTCGCAAACCTCACTTTACCTGCCAAACCCGAATGTACTTCACCGCCAGCTCCGCCGGGAACTCGTCGGCGCTTAGCGGCGGTCCGGGCCAGGAGCCGCCGACGGCGAGGTTGAGGAGGACGTGGGCGGGACCGCCGTCGGAGCCGTCGTCGTGGGTCCAGTGGTAGCGGCGGTGGGCAACGCGGACGCCGTCGACGTAGTGGTCGACCGTGTCCGGGGTCCAGAGGGCGGAGAAGGTGTGAAAGTCATCGGAGTAGTCAAAGCCGGGGCGGTAGGATCCCCATTTGTCTAGTTTTGTTTCCAGGTCGGCGTTGTCTTTGTTCTTGCCGTGGACATAGTGGAATGAGTTCTTCGTGTTGTCGCGGCCGTTGTCCACAATTTCGAGAATATCGATCTCGGGCGGCCACCCGACCTGCGGATTGATCCAGAAGGCGGGCCACATGCCCCGGCCCTTCGGAACCTTGAGACAGCACTCGTAGTAGCCGTACTTTCCCGTCCATTTTGAGCGGAGCATTCCGCTTTCAATCCCGCCGGACTTCAGCCCGTCCGTGAGACGCGCGGTGAGTTTCAGCACTCCGTCGGCGAAGACATGGTTGTCATTGTCTCGGTATCGCTCCCACTCATCATTCAGCGTGTCGAGCTTGCCGTCGTTGTAGATGTAGCGTGTGAAGAACTCGCCATCGAGCTGCGCCCGGTTGGTCACGTTTTTTCCGAAATCCCAATTTTTGACGAGACGATAGTGCTGGCCGGCGATGGGGGCGGGCTCCGGCGGCGCCTTTTCTGGCTTCGGTTTCGCGCCGACGGCGGAGACGATCAGGACAGTCGCGATCGCCGCCACGATCCAAGGATGCGATGGTGAGCTTGGGCGATGAGTGGTCAACTACGACGCTCCTATCTGGATTCGAAGACCTGTTCGTGCGCTCTGGGCAATGGCGTCCACGACACGGGCGTTGGCGAGGGAGTTTTCAATCGGGAGGATTGCGGCGTCTTCGCCGAGCAGTTTGCGCGAAAAGGCGTCGATCTCGATCTCGTAGGTGTCCGTAGGCGCGACGGAGTGCGATTCCCAGGTCTCGTCGGGATGCGTCAGCGTCCAGGCGCCGGCTTCTTCGGCGCCGAGAATAAACTTCGGTACGCAGATGGACCCTTCGCTGCCCACGATCTCATAAGTCGATCGGCTGTAAAGGGTGAAGGAGCAGTCCATCAAAGTCGTCTCGCCGTTTGCAAACTCCAGCAGGGCGGCGGTCGTTGTGTCAATTCCCATCGCCGAATCCATCACGGCGCTGGCGCTCGCCGCGAGCGGCTCGGAGCCCCAGATTTGCCGGGCGATGTGTACGGCGTGCGTTCCGCAGTCCAGCAGGGCGCCGCCTCCAAGGGTACGGCTGCGACGGTAGTCGTTCCATTCGCTTTGCAGGAACGACACGGAGACGCGGACCAGTTTGATCGTCCCGATCGCGCCGCTTTGCACGGCGTGCGCGACTTCGCGCTGCAATGGGTGATACCAGTAGCTGAAGCTTTCGCTGATCAGGACGCCGTTGTTCTCGGCGGTTTCGCGCATCTCTTCGGCCTCGGCGGCGGTCACGGAGAGCGGCTGCTCGCACAGGACATTCTTGCCGTTGTTCATCGCTTCAATCGCCCAGCCGATGTGCAGACTGTTGGGCAGGGGGATGTAAACCGCTTCAATGCGGTCGTCGGCGATCAGTGCATCGTAATTGGCGTAGGCCGTGCACCCAGTGTCGACACTTGCCGCCACCTCCTGCGCGTGGGCGGCGTCGCGCGAGGCGACGGCGACCAGCTCCGCATGCTCGCTGCGCAACATGGCGGGGATCGCCGATAACCGCGCCACATGCGATGTCGTTCCAATCACTCCCCAGCGCACCTTCCGTTTATCGCTCATAATTGTCCTCCGCCGCTTCAGTCCTGCAACTGATGCAGGACTCTTGCCTGCCGGCCGCGTATTTTATCCCCATGGAGTATCGCTCGATTGTTTTCGCTGTTGCCGCCGCGCTCCTTGCGTGCGGCTGTCATGATGCTAGTTCGCCGAGTGGAGTGAAAACCCCTGCGCTGTCCGCCGCAGCCTCCGCCAATCAGCAGTTTTTGACCCGTAGAACCTACGACCCGTGGGTTTTGAGCTCCATTAGCGGTTTCAATATCGCGCCGCTTTATCTGACCGATGGACGCAAGTCGTATCTCATCGACGGCGGCGGCAAACCCATTCAGAAGTTTACTGCCGGCGTGTATGTCGACAATTCGCTCCAGCCAGGCGCCCCCGAGAAGGACGCCGCCGCACAGGGACAGGCGGGATTGTTCGAGCAGACACTCGATATGCGCACCGGCAAGCTCACCACGCATCTGCCGGAAGGCTCCCAGATCCTTTCGCTGCCCGGATTCCAGCCGCCCGACTGGGCGAAGATCTGGGACCAATCGGATATCGTCATCACCGGCGACCCGGAAGCGCAGCAAGTCGTCCATTCCAGCTTGTTTTATTTGCTTTCCTCAACGTACCCAGGCAGCCCCCATTCCATACCGCCGATGGGGCTGTCGAGCGCCGTCTACAAGGGACATATCTTTTGGGATGCGGAGATCTGGATGTTCCCGGCGCTGATTGCCCAGCACCCTGAATACGCCAAATCGATCCTGGATTACCGTTTCGCGCGTTTGGGACAGGCTCGCAAGAACGCCGCCAAGCACAAGTTCGCCGGCGCGGAGTATCCGTGGGAAAGCGCGGAGACAGGGGAGGAAGTGGCCCCAGAGGAGTTTGCGAAGGAGCGGCATATCACCGCCGATGTCGCCTACGCCGCCTGGCAATACTATCTTTGGACTGGCGATAAGAAGTATCTGCGCGAGGAAGGCTGGCCGATGATCCAGGCGACCGCGCAGTACTGGGCGTCGCGAGTGACCAAGGACGGGGATGACAGCTATCATATCCGCCAGATCATGTCGCCGGACGAAACGGCGGGATTGGTGGACGACGACGCCTGGACCAACGCAGTCGTGCGCTACAACCTGAACGCCGCCACGGCGGCGGCCGCCGCGCTCGGTCTCCCCGCCGACCCGAAGTGGACGGATATCGCGGACGCCCTGATCACGCTCTCGGATTCGGACCGGGGTATCCCGGCGGAGCATGCGGGCGACATCACAGAACGGTTCGCCGCGAAGCAAGCCGACACGCTGCTGATGATCCATCCGCTGAACGAGAAGTTCGACGCGACCACCACCGGCAGGATGCTGGACTTTTATGCAGCGCACACGATCAAGACCGGCCCGGCGATGACGTCGTGCATCCACAGCATTGTGGCGTCAGAACTCGATCGCGGCTCGGAAGCGCTCGACTACTTCCGGGAATCCTATCGCCCGTTCATGCGCGGGCCGTGGAACGCTTTTTCTGAGAAACGAACCACGAATAACGTCTACTTCCATACCGGCATGGGGGGATCGCTGCAGTCGGTCCTCTATGGTTTCGCCGGCCTGCAAGTGCGATCCGGGGGCCAGGGCGGTCCCGGGAAAAGACTGGCGGGTGACAACGATGTCTCGCTTTGCGCCAATCCTCATCTGCCTCCGGGCTGGACACGCTTGACCGTCAAGGGTGTCCGGTTTCGCGGCCAGGTGCTGGATATCGATATCAATGGCAAAAACGAGGCGTCGGTCACCCGCCGTGGAACTTGAAACCAACAAAACTTAAACGCCACAACCTCTACCCGAAGCTGACGGACATGCTCCGCAACCCGTTTATCCGGCTGCGGCTGGCCTTGCTGGTCGGCGCTCTGCTCGGGGCGTTCGGCACGGCGGGATATATGGGGATCGAGCATTACGGGTTTCTTGACGCGGTCTACATGACGGTGATCACCCTGGGAAGCGTCGGCTTCGGAACCGTCGCGCCGCTGACGGCGGCGGGCGAGATCTTCACCATCCTCCTGATCGTCTTCGGCCTCGGCACCGCCGCCTGGGTCTTCTCCACAGTGATCGAAGTGTTCGTCAGCGAGCAGTCGCTTACGATTTTGACGCAGCGAAGGATGAAGCGCGTGGTCGACAGCCTCAAGAACCATTATATTATCTGCGGCTACGGCCGCATCGGCCAGGAAATTTCGGCCGGTTATCTCCAGAATAATGTCGCGCATGTCGTGATGGAGCAGGATCCGGGCCGGATCGAAATGCTGCGCGAGCGCTCCGTCCCATACATCGAAGGCGACGCCGCCGATGACGACACGCTTAAGCTTGCCGGCATCGATCGCGCGGTCGCCCTGATCGCCTTCACCCCCACCGACGCCGTCAACACCTTCATCGTCCTCAGCGCCCGTGGCCTGCGTCCCGATCTTTACATCGTCGCCCGCGCCGACAGCTCTTCCAACGAGGCCAAGCTCTACCGGGCCGGCGCCAGCAAGGTCGTCTCTCCCCACATCCTTGGCGGCCGCTGGATGGGAATCACGGCGGTCAACCCCGCTGTCACCGACTTTATCACCGCCATGACCGACGCCGACCACGCGGAGTTCACCCTGCGCGAGTTCATCGTCCTATCCGAAAGCGAATTCGCCAACAAAACCTTCGCCGAAGGCCGCCTCCGCGACCGCACCGGCGCCCTCGTCGTCGCCGTCCGCCGCGGCGCCAAAGCCGGCCACTTCCTGCCCAACCCTCCCGACGACATGATCCTCAACCCCGGCGACGCCCTGATCGCGATTGGCTCGCCCGATCAGCTCAAGAAGCTAGGAACGCTGATTGGGTTGGGATAGAACTGCGGCCTCACCCCCAGCCCCCACTGGGGTAGATTTTTTCTCCTATAAACGTCTGCGTCTCTTGCACCGGCCATAAATGACCGGCCTGTGGGGGAGCCCCCTAAACGGGGCTGAAGAGAACTCCGCGTTCGTTGGTCAGGGCGGTTCACCGTCCTTGCAGGCCCAGGCCGGTCATTTATGGCCGGAGCGATGGACGTGAGCGCGTTGGTCAGAAAACCTACCCTTGTAAGCTAATCTTGCGAGAAGGGGATGGAGGATAAGGGCCGCGCTTAATACCGCCCTAGCAGCGCGTTCCCGATCGACGTCAGCCATTCCCTCTCGGCTTCGCCCGTAAACTCTCCGACCTCGATCGTCTCTCCCACGGCTTGCAGTTCCACGCGGCTGCCCCACATGCCTTGCGGGTCCTGGCGCAGGCGGAAGCCGCGCAGGTTCTCTTTGAGCAAAACGCTTTGGCGGCGGGAGAAGGGCAGGGCGCGGGTGATGGTGACGCCACTGCGGTCGATGCGCAGGGTTTCGGTGGTGTAGAAGGGGCGCTGGACAAAGTAAACGGTGATCCAGCCGATAATTTCAAAGGCGATCCATACGGGGACGAGCCAGTAGATGTTCTGCGTGAGATGACGGGAGATATGTCCTCCCGCCTCAATGTTTAGCTCGGGGGCGATCACAAGACGCTTGGAGATGAAGAAGACCGCGCCGATGTAGAGAAACGCGAGGAGGGATCCGATGTACAGGATGGTGGGAACGCGGTCGATCCACGTGGCTTTGCGCGGCGGGATCGTGATCTCCGTCGAGTCCGCGCCCTGTGTCACCTGAATGTTGCAGCCGGCGGGACGCTCGGTCGCGCCGGGAATTTCTTGCAGCAGCATGGCGAAACCGCCGTCACAATTCTAAGCGGTCGAAGCGTCCCTGCGGAACGCCGAGGGTGTCCTGCAGAATTCGGTAAGCGTCCTCGACACGCGCCAGGATCCGGCTGGCTTCCGCCTGCTCCGGGGAGCCGGCGGGGAAGCGGGCGGGGGCGCAGCGCTCGCGCAGTTTTACGACGGCCTTTTCCACGACCGGGAAGGGCGAGCCTGCCGGCACGCCGACGATCTTGTAGGCGTTGTCGACAACCGTCGTTGACTTAGGCGAGGCGATGGGCATATCTTCGTCGGAGGGCGTGCTGAAGTTATAACGCTCCGGCGCGATCTCACGGCGCGCTGAGGAGGCGCTGCGCGCCGCGTTGATCTTGGCGGCGGCGCGCTCCATGGGATCGTCGCTTGCGGCCGGCCCAGAGTGGCCGTAGTCGGCATTCTCGTGCGGCAGGGAGCGGCGCAGTTCGTCCTGCGCCGCGCTGTCAATATCCTCCAGACGACCGCGTGCGGCGTCCAGGTAGGCTTTGGCGACTCGATAGAAACGGTCGGGCATCGAACTCATGAATCGCTGTTTCTCACATCCGTCAACGTTAGAAGCAATGCTGCTTCTGTACAAAGGGCTAACGGGGCGCCGGTACACACCGATCGGCCGGCGAATGAATTCGCGCCTAGAAAAGCACGATGTCAGCCTTCGCCGACTCCAGACAATAAACGCAATCGCCAGGTTTCTGGAGTGCCCGGAGGGGCACATCGTGCACTTCTAGGCGCGAATTCATTCGCCGGCTATTCTTGAACGGCATCATGAACATATAAACTAGGCGGAGGGGCCGCCGGACCCATTTCCGCCGACACGCGCTTCCAGTTCCTGAAGCTGACGGTCGATCTCGGTCGTCGATGTCACATGGCCGGGCGTCGTGGTGGCGGGCGCGGACTTGGGCGCAAGGCCCATGCGCTCTTCCATCGCGGCCAGCTCGGCGTCGGCGGCGGTGCTCGCGCCGATGTCGTCCAGAGCCGCGATCTTGTTTTCCAAACGGCCCTTCGCCAGTTCCGTACGCGCCGAGCTTTCGCTGCGGGCGTTGCTGATCTTGGCGGAAGCGCGCTCGAACGCGGCGTCGGTGCCGTCGGTGGTCATGCCGTCGAGCGCCTTGTTGATGGACGTCTCGATCTGGGCCTGTTTCCACTGCGCCTTCATCGCCAGCGCCTGTGCGGTCTTGGCGCGGATGCGCTCTTCCTCGCGGCGGATGGCGACCTTGATCGCTTCCGTCGTTTCGACCACGCTCTCCAGCGACGCTTTGGTGCTGGTCAGAGTGAGATCATACTGACCCTTCTCTACCAGAAGCTGCCGCGCCAGATCGCGATCGCCGTTCTTAAGAGCCAGCTCCGCCTTAGCCTGCAGGTTAGCGATCGTCTTCTCGGTCTGGTCGACCAGGTTCTGCAGGTTATTCTTCTGCGTGATCGCCTGAACGGCGCGCTCACGGTTCTTGGCCTGCGCCTCGCGCATTTCCTGCTGCGCCTGCTGAAGCAAAATCTCAGGATCTTCGATTTGATCCAGCTTAAAGCCTAGTACGGCCTTGATATAGCGCCAAATCCTGCCGAACATAAATTCCGTCCCCTTTCAGCGCAATGCTCTCACTTCGATGAGACACGCCGACCTTCAAAAAGTTGCACGAGTGCTGCGGACATTATATCCCACTGAGAGGGGATTTACAACGCGGCCTTGAGAGTTATACGGAGGTCGGGGCCAATATGTCACTGGTTTCTCTTCTGTCACAGCGATGGGCTTGCCGATAAAGCAGGGAGCGGCTCATAAAAAGGCCGCCCTCCCGATGGGAAGGCGGCCGGACCGGCGGGCGCTAGTTGAGGTGGAACTCATGCGCCGAGATCGTGCGATCGTGTGTGGTGGAGTAGGGGTTCTGGACATCGGACGTCTCGCCGAAGGGCAGGGCGTTGCTCAGGATCACCACGGCGTCCTTAGGCAGTTCGTCGATGGACCCGCTGAACTTGATTTTCGCGCCGCGGGGCATGTCCAGCAGCTTCCACTTGCCCTTCACGGTTTGCGCCGCCGGGCGAGCGGGGAACTCCAGCTGCGGTCCGTCTTTGCCGACTTCGGACTGAACGTAGCTGCCGTCGGCGTTCAGGGTGATGGTTTCGGTGGCGGCGCCTTCCGAGTGGGTGTAGGTCGCCATTGACGACGCTTGTTTGTCTTTCTTGCAACCGGAGACGAGGACGGAGCCGAACGCCAGAGCGACGCAGAGAGTTTTGAGATATTTCATGGGAATCCCTTTCTGGGTGAAACTTGTTGTGATCGCCGCGCGAAGGAGCGGCCGATCTTGTCCCAATACCGTTACGCATCGGGCGCGCAAAATCCTCCCCGGGACCAAAGTTGCCTCCGAAGGTGTTATGGAGATGTCAGGGCTGTCAAAAATACGGGAATTAGAAATAAATTTCCCTCGCAAGGCGTTTGCTTTATCGATAATGCACGGATTCATGCTAGAATTGATTATGCGAATGGAGCCATATTTCCGAAGGTCAAGGTCATGAAGAAGATTGGTTTGATGGGCTGTGGGATGATTGCGGATTACGGGCATATTCCCGCGATCCTGGCGACACAGGGGCTGGAGGCTTGGGCCGTCTACGACCCGAACCCCGACCACGCCTATGGCCTGCAGCATAAATATGGGATTCCTCATGGATACGCCATGAGCGATATGTTTTTCGAGTCCGGCATTGAGGCCGTCGTCGTGACCTCCGCCGCCCCCGCGCACAAGCAGAATGTGGAGGAGGCCGCGCGATACGGTCTTCCGGTCCTCTGCGAAAAGCCGCTGGCGATGACGGACGCCGACGCCGCATCCATGATCCAAACGATGGACGACGCCGGCCTGCTCCTGACCACCGGATTTTGCTACCGGTTCAGCGCCGTTTCGCAGAATATCAAGCGGCTGATCCAGGACGGCGCGATCGGCGAGCCGCGCACGCTGCGCCTCGTCTATATCTGGAACCTGCACGGGCGTGATATTGTCGGTCCGGACGGCAAGCCCGAGACAAACCCGTACTGGCTGGGCCGGATGAATGAAGGCGGCCCGATGGTGGACTGCGGCGTACATCAGATCGATCTGGCGCGCTGGTGGCTGGGTTCGGATGTCGATCACTATCAGGCGGCCGGCGCGTGGGTGGAGAAGTACGAAGCCCCAGACCATATGTGGCTGCACCTCGACCATGAGAACGGTGCGCACACGATGGCTGAGATGAGCTTCTCCTATGGCCATACCGTGCGCGACCCGCGAGCGCACTTCTCGTATCACATCATCGGCACCGAAGGCGTGATCCGATACGACCGAGAGGGCTGGCTGTTCGAAGTGCGCAATAAGTTCGGCACGCACCAGCTGCCCGGCTCCAGCGAGAAAGATTTCGAAGGCATGTACGCCGCCTTCGCGCACGCCCTGGAGACCGGAGACACGACCGGCCTGCCCACGGGCTACGACGGCCTGCGCGCCACGCAGATTGCCCGCACCGCGACGGAAGCCGTGATCGAGCGTCACTGGCGCGACACGACCTGTCTTTGCAGCGACTGCTCCACGGGCCGCACGGCGACGGTGAACCGCATTGAGACCGCGCCGAAATCGCTCGTTCTTCCGCCGGCGCTGGCGACCGTCAATGGAAAACACGGATAAGGCGTGCAGACAAAAGTGCGAAATGGTGATGGGGAGCGTCGTCGGGTTTGGATACTCTTCGGCTGGGTGTTCCTGATCTTTTTTACTTCCTGCTTCTTTGTTTCCATCGAAGTCTGGGTCGGATTGCTCAAGCGCATCGTCCCGATCCCCGCCGTCCAGGGCGTTCTCGCCCTGTTCTGGTATCATTGCGGGATCTTCGTCGTCAAAGGCTGGCACGCTACCGAGTACGCCATCCTGGCGAGCCTCCTCTTCCTTACCCTTCGTACTCGTCTCCCACGCATTCCCGCGCTCCTGCTCTCCCTGTGTCTCGCCGCCACGTTCGCCGCGACCGACGAATGGCATCAAACCTTCGTTCAGTACCGCGACGGCTGTCTGCGCGATGTCCTGATCGATACCACTGGCGCAACCCTGGCAATGCTGTACTGGGGCCGCAAAACCCGTCCCTCGGCCATCGGCGAGCTAAGCTAAAGCTCTCCGATTCGTGAAATCCAATCTGGGAGCGCCTCCAGCAGCGCCGTCATGATCCCCTCAGTCGCCGCGCGCCATTGCTGGGCGCCGTCGCCATAAGCCGCGCCCCCGTCGCTGCCCACCAGATCGCTCACGCCGCGCAGGATCAGGCAGCGGACTCCATTGCGCGCCGCGACATAGGCGATGGCTCCCGACTCCCAGTCGCCCGCCTTCGCGCCGTACACGCTCCGCAATTTGGGGATATCATCAGTCCAGAGATCCCTGTCTCCTGAGACCAGCACGCCGCGCTCCACTCCGGCCGGATCGTCGCCCGCAACCCAGGACAAGTCTATCTCCGTTGCATACGCCGCAATCGCTTCCTCAGCATCGGCCATCTGCTCGTAGATATCATAAACGACAGTGTGTCGCGCCAGCACAAAAGCGCCTAACTCAATTTCTCCCGCGAAGCCGCCGCACGTTCCAATATTGATTAGAAGCGCTGGCGACCAGCGCCCGATCACATATTGCGCGGACGCCGCCGCCCTGATCTTTCCCCAGCCGCCATGAAAGAAGATCACGTCAAGCTCTGGCGCGAGAAACCACTCTCCAAGCGGGGACGGCTGCACATCCGCATCCGGAAAACGCGCGCGGACACAGCGCCATTCGGCGTCGGCGGAAACCAAGATGATTATGGGAGAATGCAAGTGTTCCATCAAACTCTATCTCACTTTCGCTCGTTCCCATGGCATAACCTATTCCAGGAGCCGTCATACGATGCCAATTTCTCACAAGCCTGTTACCACGCAGCACCATCTGCTTATCCAGGGGTCCCTCAGGTTTGTCCTGTTCGGACTGGCGTGCGTGCTGGACGTTGAATTTGACCGCGAGGTTATTGAGGAAATCTTCACTGACGCCGCAAGTCTCCATCACGATTTGCGCATCTACGAACTTCACCGGTCAGAAGGGACGCATGTGACTGCGGAAATGGAAAATGACTTCTATGGTCATTTACTCGTGACCGTCGTTTCGCCCTGCGCGTTTTCTCCCACTCTTCCGCAGATCGAGAAGATGGCCGGGATGGAAGAGCATTGCTTGCGACGGGAAATTAGCGACTATCTCGCGCCTAACAACGACCCTCTGACAGGGCTTCTGCGTCACACAGTCCTGGAGCAAATGTTTGACGAAGAAGTCCGGATCAGAGCGAGGAAAGTTTCCCTTTTGATAATGGACATTAAAGGGATGAAGCCGATCAACGATTATTTTGGACATCCTATCGGCGACCGCGTTCTGCAATCCGTCGCCGCCGCTCTGCGCCGCACGGTTCCAGCGCGCTGCCCGGTGTTTCGGTATGGCGGCGAGGAATTTGCCGCACTCTTGATGGACACGGACAAAGAAGAAGCCCTTGCCGTCGCCAATCGCTGTCATCAAGCCGTTGCGGCGATCGTTCTGCCGCCATGTCCTGAT
>NZ_JBDSQY010000049.1:0-6464 GCF_039929585.1 Capsulimonas sp. | reverse complement strand
CTGCGGAGCAGCTTGCAGGGAAGGGGGAAGCCGAAGTTTACTTCGGCGGGGGGTTAGGCAGACATCTCATAACTTTATATTAACACATCTCATCACAAAATAGCAAACATTTGTTCCCATATCACTTGCTTTTTATTAATTTATCGTTAATAATAGACTCAACGATCGCGACACGTGAGATTCACCTTGATGACGATACCAACGGCGACGGAATTTGGGGCGTGGCTTAAAGATGCGCGCACGGCGCGGGGGCTGTCGGTCAACGCGCTGGCGGACCGAGCGGGCGTCAGCAATGCATCGATCTCCAAGTTTGAGACGGGCAAGCTGAACCCACGCAAGCGCACGGCGGAGCAGATCGCGGCGGCGCTCGCGCCCGACAATGCCTCGTCGTCGGCGAAGGACGCCCTCGTGCGCGCCGCCCTCGCCTCGGCTGGCTACGCGACGACGCCTATTCGAGAATTAGAGCGTGACCCAGTATTCGACGAAGGATTCGAAGCCGGTTATAACTCCGACGACGGCCTGACCGACGAAGACCGCGAAAACCTACGCCAGGAGGCGCGCGACTTCTACCATTTCAAGGCTGAACAGCTGCGGCGGCAGCGGGGGCGTGCATAGGAGCCACGGCGAATGCGCGGGTAGGAGCCGGCGCGTACGAACTGGCGAATGAATTCGCCGGGCGCTCTTTGAATCGAAGGGCGCTTTTCTTTTACACTTATTTGGAACATATGTACACCAACATGGATCAATGGGCGATCGGAATGGCGGCGAGTCAGATACGGGCGATGATGGCCCGCGCCAATGGCGGACGCCTGCCTCGATCCGAGCGCGGCTGGCGGCGTCTGCTCGCGCAGCACGGGATCGAAATCTGGGAGTGCCGCCGCCACACCCGCCACTTTCGCGGGCGTCTCTATATTGATCCCTGGGGAGCCACCGTCTTTCTCGCCCCCTGGCTGACGCCCTACCAAACCATGCGCATCCTCTGCCACGAACTCGCCGAATACCTCGCCGTTCAACTCTACCCCACACCCGGCGACGACGCGTGCGGCGAATACCACTACGACGGAGGCCGACGCCCGCAGGACTACCGCCATCTCGTCGCCAAGGAAGTCGAACGCATGACGTTCCCGCGCCTGCCGCTGTTCTGGGCCGTGAGAGGAGCGCTGCAAGAGCGGCAGCCATAGTGAAGATTGCAGATGAGAGGCTCAAGAATTCACGCCGTACCTCCCCATCCATCAAACATTGCAATCAGAAAGGAGAATAAATACGAAAATTGTTATCTTAAATTAAATATGTTTGTCGAAATTAGTATAGTAATCTGCTAAAATTCAATAGGTGGGCTTGTTTCCTTGCACCGCCCTATCCCCATCACACCGGAGAGACCATTACATCATGCGTACCCACAAAAGGTTTAGCGCCGCCGCAATCACAACGGCGGTTCTTGCCCAGTCAGTCTTTATGGCTTCTTCGACAGGCGCTTTCGCGCAAACATCCCCCGATGTTACCATCGACGACATGGTAGTGTCCGCAGACATGTACGCCGCCATGCAGCCGCCCGTCCCAGGAACGCCCCCGCCGCCCAGCGGCTTCGCCCCCGTGAAAAAATGGTGGCAGGGATATGTCCCATATCAGTTTGACAGCGACGTGCTTCCTATCAATCGCGAGCGGTTTCGTGCGGCGTGCGTTCAATGGCAGGCATATACGGACGTACATTTTATTCCCAGAACCGACCAAACCTCCTACCTTCAGATCCATAACAGCAGTGTCAATAATTCGTTTCTTGGGTTTAATGGAGGCAAACAGGATCTGAATTTGTTCAACTGGGACTATCGGTATATCATCTGCCACGAGTTAGGCCATGCTCTCGGCTTAGTTCATGAACATAACCGCGCGGACCGTGACAACTATGTTACGATCAACTTTGCAAATATGGACGCCAGCCATACCCATGATTTCGTAAAGCTCAATAACACCTTGGATCGTGGCCCGTATGACTTCGATTCCGTGATGCATTACTATCTGACCGCTTACTCCAACAATACACTACCCACAATCACGATTAAAACGCCTTACTCCAGTTACTGGAACTACGACAACGTCGGCCACACCACTCATCTTAGCGTGCTGGATAAGGCCGGTGTGGCGAGTATTTACGGGCAGCGGGCTCGCTTCGACCTCAATTTCGATCGCAAAGACGATCTGATATGGCAGGACGCCAGTACGGGCCTCGTGAATGCCTGGATGATGGACACGACGGCGGCCACGGCGGGCGGCAACGTCACCATTGCGTCGGGAACGGACGCTCCTCTTCCAAGCCAGTGGCGGATTGCCGGCACGGGCGATTTCAACGATGACGGTCAGGCCGATATTTTGTGGCAAAATCAGAATGACGGGGGAAATATGGTCGTGTGGTATATGCATGGCGCCACCCACTATTACAACGTCCCGATCACCCAGCCATTCGGCGTCCTGCCCGCCGCGCAGAAGCTCGTCAGCGTCAATGATTTCAATACCGACGGACGGCCTGACCTTCTGTGGCAGAACACCAGCACCGGAGAAATCACATGCTGGCTCATGCATGGAACCACCACGACCACCGATGATCGAATCACGGTCTTCAGCGCGCAAACCGCGCCGAGCCCCGCCTCATGGCGAATTGTCGCCAGCGGCGACTTCAATCGCGATGGACAGCCGGATATCCTCTGGCAAAATCAGCAGGAAAGCAGCCTTCTCAACGTTTATTACATGAACGAAACGAACTTTCTGAGTGATCAAAGTCATCAAACGATCAGTGAGCCGTATGGAACATATCCGCTCAATTGGAAAGTGATCGGGACAGGCGACTTTAACGCCGACGGGCAAGTCGACATCCTCTGGCAGGACAGCACGAACAGCAGCAACACAAAAGTGTGGCTGATGAACGGCGCAGTCGCCCAGACCAACGGAAACTTGACCGTGACCAATCCGTACGGAGCTATTTCCGCAACCGCAAGCATCGTAGGCATGCGATAATCAGATCGCTCCCGCGCCGCTTGCGCGGATGGAGCGAAGCAAGTACAACCAGCGAGCCCAAGGACAGAGTTAAAGGTCCTTGGGCTCGTGTGATTCGTCCCCTCTCACACCTGTGGGGGGCAATCGCAATGCCCCCAACCAATAGCATGCATCGCACTTTAAAGTGCGTACTTCACAGATCGCGCCATTCTGGGTACTCTCACCCAAGCAGCGTCCTGACCGGCGCTGGCCTGTTAGATTTCTATCTGTGAAGGAACGAATCATGATCAAACGAAATATGGCGATTGTAGCGGCGGCGCTGGCGCTGGGCGCCGTGGGCGTCCCCGCCGGCGCGCAGGACTTTGGCGCCGCCGCGCAGCCATTCCAAGTCGGCAAGCTCCAAGTGACAACGCTGCATGACAAGCAGAACCTCATGCCCAACGACGGCAAGGTGATCGGAGTGGATGTCGGCCCCGCCGCCGTCTCGAAGGTGCTCGCGTCCAAGGGGAAGCCGACCGACAAACTGCTGCTGAGCGTGGACGCGCTCGCGATCAAGACGGGCAAGGGATACGGTCTGATCGATACGGGCCTGGGCCCGAAGGCGAAGGGCAGCCTTCCGGAAAGCATGGCGCTGGCGCACATCTCCCCGGCCAGCGTCACCGATGTTCTTATCACACACTCGCACGGCGACCATATCGGCGGTCTGGTGAACGCCGACGGCGGCTACGCCTTCCCGAACGCCAAGGTCCGCATGTCGGCAAAAGAGTGGACGGAGCTGCAAGGGCGCCAGGGGTCAGAAGATGTCGTGAAGGCGATTGGATCTCACGTCGTCACCTTCACGCCGGGCAAGGCCATCCTGCCGGGGATCACTCCCGTGGCGCTGTACGGCCACACGCAGGGAAGCGTCGGGTATCTGATCGTTTCCGGAAAATCCAGCCTGATGGACATCGGCGACACCGCGCACAGTTCGGTCATCTCGCTGGAGCGGCCGGAGTGGCGCATCAAGTACGACGAAAACTCGCCCGAAGCCATCGGCGTGCGCAAGGCGACCCTGAAGAAGCTCGCCGCCGGCCACACGCTCGTCTTCGCCCCGCACTTCCCCTACCCCGGCGTCGGCCGCATCGCGAAGGACGGCGTGGGTTACCAATGGAAGCCGAGTCTGCGGTAACGGCCGGCGAGGATGGCGAATAATGCGTTTTGCCGATTTCGTGGCGTAATGCACCGACGTAAGAAGGCCGGCGAATTTATTCGCCGGCCTTCTTATTGGCTTCTCGTGTGTCGAAGTCCATCATGAAACGCAATATCATCTATGATATACGCTTTGATAAAAATTTCACGTTACCACGTTATGATGAGATAACCCACGCAGGTCGGGGGCCCTCTGGGCGATCAGCGCACTTGCAGGCGCGACTTCCAGTCGCTGGCCTGCAACCTACCCCAATAAGATCCCTCTGACCGTTGAAAAGGCAAACCATGCATTTGAAATTTCTCACGGGTTCTGCTCTCGTCTGCGCCATCCTGACCGCAAGCATACTGTCCGCCCACGCCGTTAACCTGGAGGACGATCGTAAAAGCGGGGCGCCAGTCGCGCTCCTGCCGACACCGTGGACGGAAGCCGCCAAGGCGTCGAAGATACCATTGCCGGAATATCCTCGTCCGCAGATGACGCGCCGAGACTGGATGAATTTGAACGGGGAATGGGACTACATGGGAGGCGCGTCGTGCCCTGATCCCACGGACCCACAGCATCACCTGCCCGTATTTCCGCTCAAGACCGAACGGATCAAAGCGCCGTATCCTCCCGAATCGTATCTCTCGGGCATCATGCGGAAACAGGAAATCAACATGTGGTATCGGCGAACCGTCACGATCCCGCGTTCCTGGGGAAAGAAACGGACGCTGCTGCACTTTGACGCGGTCGCGTGTCAGTCGGCGGTGTTCGTCAACGAACATCTCGCGGGGACACATGAAGGCAGCTTTGACGCGTTTGAATTCGACATCACCGACTTTCTCCACAGCGGCCGCAACGAGATCGTCGTCGGCGCCCAGGACACTCATGACGGCCGGCATTCCTGCGGGAAAGACTGTGTGACCCAGGGCGATTACACATTTACCTCGGGAATCTGGCAGACAGTTTGGATGGAGCCTGTGGCTGGGTCCTCCATTCAAGACCTGCAAATCACTCCCGACGTGAGCCATTCCAGCGTTCAGGTGAAGGCGGCGCTGTCTGGTAGCCCGGTCGACCGGATCAAAGCCATCGTGTCAAGCAAGGGAAAGATCGTCAGCCAGGCAACTGGAACCGCCTCCGAGCCGCTGGATGTTTCGGTAGCCAAGCCGCGCCTCTGGTCGCCGGACGATCCGTTTCTCTATGACCTGAAGGTGCAGGCTCTCAACGACAAGGGCAAGGTGATCGACGAAGTCCAAAGCTACTTCGGTATGCGCTCCGTGGGCCTGGGGATGGTGGCGGGACAGCTGCGTCCGCTGCTCAACGGCAAATTTGTGTTTCAGATGGGACCGCTGGATCAGGGCTACTGGCCGGACGGCGCCCACACGGCGCCGACGGACGCCGCGCTGAAATTCGATCTCGAAGCCACCAAGCGACTGGGGTTCAACCTCGTGCGCAAACACGCCAAAGTGGAGCCCCAGCGCTGGTATTACTGGGCCGACAAACTGGGTCTGCTGGTCTGGCAGGACATGCCTTCGCTGTGGTATCCCGAGGAGCAGCCCGAGCGCACGCGGCCTCAGTTCGAGCGCGAATGGCGGCGCATCATCGAGCAGCATCGAAACTCGCCGGGGATCGTCGCCTGGGTTCCGTTCAACGAAAACTGGGGCGCTTACGATGTCCCCCGCATCACCTCCTGGACAAAGTCCTTCGACCCCACCCGCCTGGTCAACGGCAACACCGGTTACAACAACGCGCCCGGATACCGTCCGGCGCCGGGCGATCCCGGGAACGGCGACTTCGACGACCTGCATATCTATATCGGCCCCGGCGATCCTCCGCAGCCCAGCGCCACACGCGCCGCCGCGCTCGGCGAATACGGCGGCGTGGGCATGCTCACGCCCGGCCATATGTGGCCCGTTGAAAACAACGCGTATGAGATGCAGCCCTCGGTCGATGCTCTGACAAAGCGCTTCGAGCGCGCGCAATCGGAACTGCTTTCGTTGGTGACGCAAAAGGGACTGGGCGGCGCGATCTACACCCAGACCACCGACGTCGAACACGAAGTGAACGGCTTCCTGACCTACGACCGCAAGGTCGAAAAAATGGATTTCCCGCGGGTCAAAGCCGCGAACGAAGCCGTATACCACGCCGCCGACGCAATCGCAAACGAGCCGCCTATCCCCCCATCGAAGTAAACTTCGATTCCCCCTTCCCTGCAAGCTGCTTCGCAGTGGGAAGTGGGTGCTGATAACTCAAAGCGACATGGCTCTTGACGTGAGGTTTCGGCCCCCGTCCCCATCCTGGGGAGCAG
>NZ_JBDSQY010000048.1:0-25960 GCF_039929585.1 Capsulimonas sp. | reverse complement strand
GCCTGCGGCGTTCGGGCACGACATCAGCCGCATTTCCGCGCGTCGTCCACAGGCGAAAATGACCGTCAGCCAGCCTGGCGACGTGCATGAGGAGGAAGCCGACCAGGTCGCCGATCACGTCATGCGCATGGAAGCCACGGATGTCGCCATGCGGGAAGAACTGCCGGAAGAAGAAGAGCTGAGCCGCTCGCCGCTCTCGGAATCGTCCCCATTGGTTCAGCGCGAAGGCGCCGAAGATGAAGAGGAAGAACTCCACCGTTCTTCGATGGATAGCGCCTCTCCGCCGCTTGTACGGCGCATGGGCGAGAACGCCGATGGATCGGCGGATGTGAGCGGCGCAGTCGATCGCGGCCTTGCGGGCGGCGGCGCGCCGCTCGACGCGGAGACGCGCGGTTTTATGGAGCCGCGGTTCGGGCGTGACTTCAGCAATGTGCGCATTCACACGGACGTCCAGGCGGCGCGTTCTGCGGAGGAAGTCTCGGCGAGGGCTTACACGGTCGGAAGCGACATTGCGTTCCGGTCTGGTGAATACTCGCCCGGCGGCAGTGATGGCAAGCGTCTCCTGGCGCATGAGCTCACGCATGTGGTGCAGCAGGGCGCAGCGGGCGGCCCCGCTCTGAGCCGGTCCGTGGAAACTCGGACGGCGTCCCGATCGACTGTTCAGCGTGATCCTGCGGAGGCTTCTCCGGCTGCCGCCCCCGCCGAGAAGAAATCGCCTGCTCCCCGAGCCAGCGTCGGCGGCACGGTCCAGACGATCATCCTCCAATATCAGGCGATGTTCGAGAAACAGATGGAGGGGGTTAAGCAGCTGGAATCCGATTTCGCCACGGTGGACGAGGTTTCTACGACGGACATGCTGCTTCAAGCCGGAGTGCAGGCGGCTCTTGGCTCGGCTGTCGGCGCTTTGGCCGAGCGCATCGCGCTGGAAGCAGGCAACGCTGCCGGCGACATTATCCTGTCGCGGGCTCTCGCCGGCGCGACGGCCGTGGGAGAATTGACGGCGGCCGATGTCGCCCAGTCCGATTCCGCCTCCGCCCGCGCGACGGCGACCAACCTCGCCAGCATCGGCGGCGGATGGCTTGCCGGCAAAGCGCAGGAGAGCGTGCCGAAGGTTTACGACCAAATCGCTTCCTCGACCACGAACCCTCAGAAATTCCTGGAAGCGCATCGGCTTTCGCTGATCGACATGAAGCTGGAAGCGCAAAAGAATGTCATTATGAATGTGGCGCCGGCTCTGGAGGCCATGCCCCCGATGGAGGGAGCGGTCGCGGCCGAGCGATTGCTGGTCGGTTTGGAACAGACGTATCAGAGCGCCGTCCAGGTGCAGTATCTGAAGTCCGTGGGGCAGTGGGGCCAGGTGATGAGCGGCGGCGCGAATACAGACCTGACCACGGCGCGAACCGGCGTCTTAAGGATCGTTTACTCCGCAACGGATCCCATGGCGGAACTGTCCATCAGCAGCGCCCAGATTACGGATATCGATACAGAAACGCTGGCGCGCCTCAACGATACCCCGGCGCTGAGAAATATGAAGATTCGCGACTTCCCCATTGCGAAGGTATTGATCGGCTCCGGAGGCTACGACAGTCCTCCTTACATCGTGCAGCCGGCCGACGGGGTTCCGAAGGCGCTCTCCTCCATGTCCTGGATCATGAGGCGGGCGGAAAAATACGGTCTCGACACCGATATCGTGATGGCGGATTCCGTTCAGCTGATTGTGCTGACGGCGATGATGTTTGAGCTGGGCGATCGCCCGATCGGCTCCCTGGGGACAATTTCCGGGTAGCGTCAGATTATATATGGGCCGATGGCGTTTCCATCGAACAAGTTCGGCAAGACAAATTTCATGAAGAATCGATTGATTACTGATGGCCGCCGCCAGATACTGGCGATAATCGCGGCCAATATCTTAGGGGCGGTGTCGCTTGCGCCAGGAGCTTGGGCTCAACTTCTGCCTCCCTCCAGCGCATCGCCTTTTCCTCCCGTCGTGAGCGCAAACCCATCGCCGCTCTCAGCAAATCCACTGCCTCGTATTCAGAAAACGCCTGCATTTACCAAAGCGCAGCTGGGTCAGGCGCTGATTGCGGAGGCTTACCACCGCAATGTGTCGCGAGTCAAATCGCTCCTGGCGCAGGGAGCCGACCCGAACGCCCACGATAAGGGCGGGACGCCCGCGCTTTTGTACGCCGCCGCAGCGAAGGATAATGGGGCGGTGATCAAGCTGCTGCTGGATAAGGGCGCGCATATCAATGTAACGGACCGTCATGGAAATACGGCGTTGTGTGAGGCGGCCGAACTCAAGGCGACTTCCGTGGTAACCTTGCTGCTGGCGCGGGGCGCCTCGGTGAACGTGCGTAACTCTCTAGGAGTGACGCCGCTGGGGATTGCAGCCGCGCAGAACGATCTCGCCACGATGCAGCTCCTTGCGGCGCATGGCGCGGATGTGAACGCCGCGCAGCAGCGGGGGTGGACGCCGCTGGCAATCGCGGCGTCGCGCGAGAACCCGGAGGCCGTGCGGCTCCTCATTGGCGCGGGCGCCTCCGTCAATCCCGCTCCGCTCCAGGGGGCGCCGGCGCCGCTGATGGTCGCCATTGCCGAAGGGACGCGCCCAGGCGTTTCACGATCGCGTGTGGACTCCGTCCTCCAGGCGCTGCTGGACAGCGGAGCGAAGGCCGACACGCGCGGCGCTCAGAACGTCACTCCCTTGATCGTGATGACATCGCTTGGTGACCTCGTCCGCGCCAAACTCCTGGTTGAGCACGGCGCTAACGTGAACGCGCAGGATGTACTGGGGCGCTCCGCCTTGATGATCGCTGGGGGGAAGGGTGATGCGGCGCTTGTCAATCTCTTGCTGACGAATGGCGCCTCCGTCAATCTGCGTGATAAGCAGGGCGACAGTCCATTGATCTGGGCGTCTCGGTACGGCTACACTGGGATCGTCCGCCAGCTGCTCCAATCGGGAGCGTCCGTCAACACCGCAAGCGCGCGCGGGTTCACACCCTTAATGGCCGCCTGCCTGAAGAACAGCGGCGTGATCGCGAAGATGCTGATCGACAAAGGCGCGAATGTGAAGGCGTCGGACCGCGACGGCTACACCCCCCTCATGCTTGCCTCCCAGTCTGGAAGCGTATTCCTCGTCAAACTCCTGCTCGCCCAAGGCGCTAATCCCAGCGCCAAAACCAAGCAAGGCGCGATGGCGTCCGATTTCGCGGCCAAGCACCCCGCTGTCCTCGCCCTGCTGCCGCCGCGCATCGCCGTCAAGCAAACACCCATATTGCCAGCGCCCTCGCTCACACCAGCCGGCGGTCCCACGGTTCCGTCCCCGCCCATGCCGCCGACGGTCAGCATCCCAACGCCGCCCCGTCCCGGCGTCCTCCCGCCCACGCCCGGCGCGCCCATGATCCCGCCTCGTCCCGGCGCTCCCTGGGTTCCGCTGGCGCCCCCGGCGCCGTTTGGGCATTAGGCATCCTATAGAGTAGAACATTGAAAAATGCGCTTTTCAGCAGCTTTGCCGATGACTGTGCTGAAGAGCTATGCAAAGATTAGGGTGGAGAATCGCAGTAAAGGCGTCGGATCCTTGGGAGGATCCGACGCCTTTGTTTGTCTGTGGTGCCGAAGAGGAGACTCGAACTCCTACGCCCTTGCGAGCACTAGCACCTGAAGCTAGCGTGTATACCATTTCACCACTTCGGCAAGCGGAATGTGTGTATTATACCGGCCTCGGACAGGGATGTCAAGATGTGGCAGGGGGCAAACAATAGTTTGTTGTTGACAAATCGATCCCTCTGTCTTATACTGGGTTTGTTCGCGGTTTCACTCGGCGGCAATCTGGGTATGCGTCCCCCGCTGAAAAAGAGGTCTAAAGAAAAAAGACCCGTCCGCCGATAATCTCCACTGTAGATACAATTTTCCGGCTGCGACAATGCTCGAAGCTACGACATCCCGATTCCAGGAGGACGACGTTTTTGTTCCAACGCCGATCCGCAACCTTGGCGGTTGCCTGCTCACTCGCTTTCGCCGCGATCTCTCCGGTCTTCGCTAAGGCCGATGACAATACCACTTTCCGCACTGCGGCCGCCGACTCCGAAGCCTCTCAGGCGGCGGATGCGCCGGAAGTCACCCTTGCGTCCACTTCCGTCAGCTCCACTTCCACCCGACGCTATTATCGCAAGTCCCGCAAATCCAGCGCTTCCCGCAAGTCCGCCGTTCGGCAGCTGCCTTCTCGCGGCGTCTCGGGCGGAACCGCCGCTAATGTCGTAGGACGTCTGGCGATGGTGCAGCTCGACAGTGCGCAGATCCACGCCGCCGGCCGCTTTGGCCGGCTGCTGTCCGTTTGCCCGCGCGGTCAGTACCTCAACGTCAGTTGCGAGACCGAAACGCAGTACGGCGTTTTGATGATCGATCGCTCGCTTGGCTACATCAACAAGGCTGATGTGCAGCTGCTCGACTATCAAGTCGTCAACACCGCTCCGGCGCAGTCCGGCGGCGAAGCTGCTCCGGGTTCGCTGGGACAGCGGCTCGTGCAGCGCTCCCAGGACTTCCTCGGCGTCCCGTATGTGTGGGGCGGCAACACCAAGAACGGCATCGACTGCTCTGGATTCGTCAAAGCCATTTACGACACGTACGGCATCAATCTCCCGCGCCATTCGGGCGATCAGGCGGCGGTCGGCTACGATGTTCCCCGCGCTGATGTCTCGCAGTGGGTCGCCGGCGACCGTATGTACTTCGCCTGCCACCATCCCGAGATCGACCATACCGGCATGTACATCGGCGGCGGATACTTCATCCACGCCTCCGTCGGCCACAACCGCTCCGTCGCCATCGACCGTGTCGACAACCGATACTACGCCAGCCACCTCGTCGCGGTCCGCCGCTCCAAAGAGCTGCTCGGCGAAACCCCATCGCCCTACACCGCGCAGACGGCGAACAACACGACCACGAGCGACGCTGAGGCCGATCAAGAGTAATCCGCAAGTCCGATCCACGGAAATCACGAGCCCTGACGCATTGTCGCGTCAGGGTTCTTTTGTTTCCTGAGGCAATTCGGCGATCTGTTCTAAGAACTGATCGAAGTCGCTTGTCGGCTGAGCAGCTTCTAATCGCCGGCGGTCGCTTTCATATTTCGCAAATTCCTGGGCCGCCGTGTCTTTGGCCAGCTCTTTCGTGATGGCGCCGGCGTCTTCCAGAATGGCTCGGTCATTGAGATTGAGGAACGCATCCAACTTCGTGCGCCAGTCGGACATCGTCATGGATTTGCGGCTCCGCGCCTGCAATTCCGCGAATGACAGATATTGATCCACCAGCAAATTCAACTGCGTCAGCTCTTCCTCAGTCAGGTAATTTTTGGCGATTTCGATATCCGCCTTCCGTATCTTTCCCGCCGGTCCATTTTTCCAATGTGTCAGACCCATATTGGGCTGAGACGCATTGGCGCGCTCCGCAATCAGCTCAGCCGCCGTGTGGCCGTGGATCGCCCAATGCAGTTTGTTCTGCACTGTCGCAAAGAATTCTTGAGTTGCCGAATGTGCAGGATCGTAGTCGATACTCGTGGCGTAAATGTCCGTAATTTTCTGATAGAAGCGCCGCTCCGACGTACGGATGTCGCGGATACGCTCCAAAAGCTCATCGAAATAATCGGCGCCTAACTTCGTTGCTTCCTTGAGACGGTCATCATCAAGCAAAAAACCTTTGATAATAAACTCGCGCAGGCGCTGGGTTGCCCACTGACGAAACTGCGTGCCGCGATGTGAGTGAACGCGATAGCCGACCGAGATAATCACGTCTAAATCATAGTGGTCGACGTCGCGCTCAATGCTGCGGTTTCCTTCCATTTGAACTATCCGATATTTCCGGTTAGTTGAATCGCGCGTTAATTCGCCTTCCGAAAAGATGTTCTGAATATGCTCATTAACCGTTCGAACATCTTTCTCGAACAGTTCCGCCATCTGCCGCTGAGTGAGCCAGACCGTTTCGTCCAGCACGCGAACCTGAACACGCGATTGGCCATCGGCTGTTTGATAAATTAGGAACTCGGAATGATTGTTGTCGCCTTCAGAAGTTTTGGCGTTCGTCATTTGCGGAAATTCTCCTCGGCAATTATTACGTTACCATAAGACACTCTCCAATTGCCGCCGAACCCGGAAACGGAATGGGAGGGGAATTTCCCGACATGTTTGACTACACATGTGGTCAAACCTTGCAAGAATCCCCGAAAGTAGAGTATTATAGAAGGACATTCTGCGACTCGTTTCGGCATGGCCGTCGCGAGAGTACTCGCTGGGAGGAAATTGTAGTGGCTTTGTTAGAAAACGATGTGGTTGCGCAGGCCGCGCAAAACTATTTTGGGCTGGACCGGGAGGCTTCTCTGGAGGCCAGCGATCCGGCCGTCTTCGCTGCGATCAAGCAGGAAGAGGGACGTCAGAACGACAAGCTGGAACTGATCGCTTCTGAGAACGTGGTCTCGCATGCAGTCCTGGAAGCTCAGGGCTCGGTGCTGACCAACAAGTATGCAGAAGGGTATCCCGGCAAGCGCTATTACGGCGGCTGCGAGTATGTGGACATTGTCGAGACCCTGGCGATCGAGCGGGCGAAGCAGTTGTTCGGCGTCGAGCACGCAAATGTTCAGCCGCACAGCGGCGCGTCGGCGAATATCGCTGTGTTCAGCGCGTTTTTGCAGCCAGGCGACTCTATTCTCGGTATGCGGCTCGATCAGGGCGGACACCTGACCCACGGCAGCCCGGTCAACTTCTCCGGTAAGTTCTACGATGCGCACTTCTACGGCGTGGACGCCGAGACGGGCCTGATCGACTACGATGAGTGCGCCCGTGTCGCCCGCGAAGTCAAGCCGAAGATGATCACCTCGGGAGCTTCGGCCTATCCCCGCATCATCGATTTCCCGCGCCTGCGCGCCATCGCCGATGAAGTCGGCGCATTGCTGCTGGCGGACATCGCGCACATCGCTGGCTTGATCGCGGCGGGCGAGCATCCCAGCCCGGTCGGCTACGCGCACATCGTCACCACCACCACGCATAAGACGCTCCGCGGACCGCGCGGCGGCATGATCATGTGCGGCGCCGAGCACGCCAAGGCCATCGACTCAGCCGTCTTCCCCGGCACGCAGGGCGGCCCGCTCATGCACGTGATCGCCGCCAAGGCCGTCGCGCTCGGCGAGGCGCTGCGGCCCGGATTCACAGACTACCAGAAGCAGATCCGTAAGAATGCGGCGGCGCTGGCGGCTGGGCTGACCCAGCGCGGCTTCACGCTCGTTTCCGGCGGCACCGACAACCATCTGATGCTTGTTGACCTGCGCCCGCAAGGGCTGACCGGCCGCACCGCGCAGCTGGAGCTGGACAAGGTCAATCTGACCACCAACAAAAACGCCATCCCCTACGACACCGAAAAGCCGTGGGTGACGGGCGGTCTGCGTCTTGGCGCTCCGGCGGTCACCACGCGTGGCCTTCTGGAGGCGGACATGGACATTATCGCCGATTGCATCGTCCGCACGCTGACCAATGTCGGCGATGCGGCCGTTTACGAAACCGTGCGGCGCGACGTCAAGTCGCTCTGCGACCGATTCCCTGGGTAATAGACCTCTATGTGGCGGCTTGTCCCGATCGCATTCGCGCTTTCGCTGGCGTTGACTTATCTGCTGACGCCACTTGTTCGCAAGCTGGCCATTCGTTTCGGCGCGGTCGCGATTCCTCGCGACCGCGACGTTCACTCCGAACCTGTCCCACGCTGGGGCGGCGTATCGATGGTCGTCGCCTTTCTGGTGACGCTGGGGGCGATCTTCGTCTACACCCTCCTTCGCAATGACCACCGGCACTTTGCGACTCCGTGGACCGACCATCAGCTTCACCAATTTGTGGGCATATTTTTGGCCACCCTGCTCATTGCGATTGTCGGCGCCCTGGACGACAAGTTCGAGCTATCGGCAATCTGGCAGTCTCTGGCTCTTGCCGCGTCGGGTTTGATCCTCTACCTTTCCGGCGCCAGCATTGAGGGCATGGGAAACCCCTTCTACAACGCTCCCGCGACGGTTCATGGCTACGATCCGCACTCCTGGATTCAATTTCCTGAGTGGTTCCAAGCAGTGGCGACCGTGATATGGGTCTTTGGCGTCGCCAAGACCGTGGACTTTATCGACGGCCTTGACGGCTTGGCCGCCGGTGTCTGCGCGATTTGCGCGACGACGCTTGCGCTGATGTCCGCTCAGACGGGGCAGTATGAAGTCACGATCATCGCCGCCGCCGTCGTCGGCGTCTGTGTCGGTTTCCTGCGCTTTAACTATAATCCGGCCACCATTATCATGGGCACGGTTGGCGCGCAGTTCCTTGGGTTCATACTCGCGGCAATCTCCGTGGTCGGCACGCTGAAGATCCCCGCAACAGTGAGCGTGCTGCTGCCGCTGCTGGTGCTGGGCGTTCCGATCTTCGACGGAATCCGGGTCGTGACGCAGCGCGCCATCAAGCGTACGCCGGCGTACCTTCCCGACAAGACCAGCCATATTCACCATATTTTGATCAACAAGGGCCTCTCGGTCAAGCGCGCGGTCTGGGTCATTTACGCCCTTACGGCTTGCCTCTGCCTCGTCGCCCTCGTCGTATTCCACCAGGTCCGGCATTAAGCCGGCGCAAATACCCCATGAAAAAGATTCTTTGCGTTTTCGGCACACGCCCCGATGCAATCAAGATGGCCCCCGTGGTGCTGGAACTCCAGCGCCGCCCCACGGAGTTCGACGTCAAGGTCGCGGTGACCGGCCAGCATCGCGAGATGCTGGATCAGGTCCTGTCCGTCTTCGCGATCAAGCCCGACTTCGATCTCAACATCATGCAGCACGGCGCCAACTTGGCCCAGATGACCACGCGCTCACTCAGCGGCCTGGACCCGATCTTGGATTCCGTGAAGCCCGATTGGGTGCTTGCGCAGGGCGACACCACGACGACCTTTGTCGCCGCCCTCGCCGCGTTCTACCATCAGTCGCGCTTTGGGCATGTTGAGGCGGGACTGCGCACTGGCAACAAGTACGACCCGTTTCCGGAAGAGATGAACCGGCTGCTGACGACGCGGCTCGCCACACTGCACTTCGCGCCGACCCAGGAATCGGCGGATAACCTTACAGCCGAAGGCGTCGCCGAGAAAGACATCGTTCTGACGGGTAACACCGTCATCGATGCTTTGCTCAACGTCGCCGCGCGCGATCATGAGATTCCCGATCCCGCCATCCAGGAGATTTTGGCCGATCCGCGCCGGATGATTCTGGTCACGGCGCATCGCCGCGAGAACTGGGGCGAGCCGATGGCGCGCATTGGCCGCAGCGTCCGCGCCCTTGTGGAGAAGCATCCAGACACGCTGGCTGTGGTCGCACTGCACCGCAACCCGATCGTCCGCGAGACCCTGCTTCCCATCTTAGAGAACCATCCGCAGATCCGATTGATCGAGCCGCCGGACTATGTGCCGTTCGTCAAGCTTCAGCAAAAGGCGACCCTGGTCCTGACCGACTCGGGCGGCGTCCAGGAAGAAGCCCCCAGCCTCGGCAAGCCCGTTCTGGTTCTGCGCGAGACGACCGAGCGCCCGGAAGGGGTCGCGGCCGGGACGGCGAAGCTCGTCGGCACGGACTTTGATCTGATTCTGTCCGAAGCGACCCGATTGTTAACGGATTCTAACGCTTACACGGTGATGGCGCGGACGGTTTCTCCGTATGGAGATGGAAAGGCCGCCGCCCGCATCGCCGATGCACTCCGATAATTCTCTTTAAATCACCATGATCGATACGCCGAAACGAAAATATGACAGCCTGGCTGAAGAGTGGTTCGCGCAGGTGTGGAAGTTCGTCCTGCGTATCGCGCTGATCGTCTTCACGGGTTATGTCATATGGCGCATTCGGGCGATCCTCACGGATGTCCTGGTGGCGTCGATCCTCGCCTTCGCCATGATCGGCCCGGTCGACTGGCTTTGCCGGTATCGGATTCGAGGAATGACTGGCCGCGCGCAGAGGCTGCTGGTCACTCTCGTTGTCTTTATCGTCCTCGCCGCCATCGTCGCCCGATGCCTCGCCCTGGTCATCGTCCCATTCCAATCGCAGGTGCACGATCTGGGGCATAATCTTCCCGCGTATAAATCCCATCTGCTGACCATGGTGTCGTCGGCCAAGAACTGGTTCGCGCACCTGCCGCCGGACGTGCAGAACTTTTTGCAGCGTCAGGGCGCCACGGGGGAGGGGATCTCGCCGGGCTCCTGGGTGCGCGACATGATGGAGAAGACCTTCGCGGGCCTGGCGAAGATCGTCGATATCATTCTCATTCCGGTGCTCGCGTTTTACTTTGTGCTGGACGGCCATTCGCTGCGCAACGAGTTTTTGGCGCTGGTTCCGCCGCGTCGCCGCCGCGAGGCGATCCGCCTGCTGCGCGCGTCATCCACGATCATGCGCACGTTCGTCATCGCGCAGTTTTGGCTTTGCGTCATCGCGGGCGTCGTGGTGTACATCGGCCTCAATATCGCCGGCATGCAGTACTCGCTGATCCTGGGGCTGCTGGCGGGCGTGACGCGCGCCATCCCGATCATTGGTCCGGTCATCGGCGGCATTCCCATCGTTTTGCTCGCCGCTCTGCAAAGCCCGATATTGGCGGTCAAGATCCTGATCTTTTTCAGCATCATGCATCTGGTTGAGAGCAAGCTGATCATGCCCAAGTTCATCGGGCATAAGATCCATCTGCACGCGGCGGTGGTAATCATCGTGCTGCTGATCGGCGGCGAGTTCTTCGGACTGATCGGCATGTTCATGGCCGCGCCGATCGCCGCCTTCGGCCGAGTGCTGCTGCTGCAATACGTCATCCGGCCGCGCCGCATCGCGCGCGCCGCCAAATCGGGGGCCTCCAGCATCACTGCGCCCCCATCGCCGCTGATTATCAAATCGCAGTAACCGTCGACATATTGAGCGACGTCACATCATATTCCGCAAGGAGAAACACCTTTTGCCGCCATCGCCAACCGTACCCGACATTTCGATCCTTCACGCGATCATCCTTGGCATCGCCAACGGCGCCACTGAGTTCCTGCCCGTCTCCAGCACCGCGCACATGCGGATCCTGCCCGCAATTCTGCACTGGGGAGACCCCGGCGCCGCCTTCTCAGCGGTCGTGCAATTGGGGCCGATCGCCGCGATCATTTGGTTTTTCCGGCATGACCTCGCCAAGTATATCGCCGGCATCGTGCGCAGCCTGAAGGCGAAGACCCTCTTCCCGGAAGGCGATGTCGATGCTCGTCTGGGCTGGTATACAATTCTGGGAACGATCCCGTTCGCCATCGCCGGCAAACTGCTGGAAAATTATGTAGACTATGCGTTTAGGTCGCTGTACATCGTCGGCGCGAGTTTGATTGTTCTCGCGCTCGTGCTGATGGCTGCCGAGCGTGTCAGCCGTCGCGATACCTCGTTGGAGCAACTATCCTTCGGCGCGGCGATGGCAATCGGCTGTTCGCAAATCCTGGCCCTGATCCCCGGCGCTTCCCGCTCTGGCTGTACGATTACGATGGGCCTTTTTGCGGGTCTCGACCGTGAATCCGCCGCGCGCTTTTCGTTTTTGCTCAGCATTCCGGCGATCACACTGGCCGGAGTTTACAAGCTATATAAAGTCGTGCATCACACACATCTCGGCCACGCCGCAGTTCCTTATCTGATTGGCGCGATCGTTTCCGGCGTGCTGGCGTACATTGTTATCCGCTGGCTCCTGGGGTATCTCGGCAAGGAGAATCATACAACGACCCCGTTCATCATCTATCGGATCGTTCTTGGGATTGTGATTCTTGTCCTGGTGAAAGTGGGATATGTCAATCCGGAGGCCGGAGCGAAAGATGTAGATCCGCCTGCGAAGAGCGCGGCGCAGATCACCATTCCCATGCCCGCGCATCTTGCGTCTCGCTAATCGAATATCCTGATATTCTAATCAGCGCGCTTCCGATTTGTCGGAGGCGCGCTTTTTTAGTCATAGAGCATGCACATTTGCGTGGGGTGTGTCTGGTCGGAAGATTTTCTTCTTTTCGTTGTGATCAGGGGCGCATGATCAGGACGTGGATGAAGGCGTGTTTGCGCATGGAGACACAGATCCTTCAGAATACAGCCGGCGCACCTGGGCTGAGTGGCGTCGCAGTATGTCTGAGCGTGTTTTTTGATGACGCTGTGATATGTTTCGAACTCCCGCTGACTCCAATCGCGTGGGAGCTGAGACTGTAGGATCAAGTGCGCCTTGTCCCAGCTTGCCGATGGACGCAGCAGCCCTAATCGCATCATCATCCGGCGATGTCCGGTATCCACGGGAAGTACGGCCCGCCGCAGGGTGCTGAAGAGCAGTACGGAAGCACTGGTCTTGCGTCCTACACCTGGGAGGCGTTCCAGCCAGGCCGACGCGTCCTCGCTGGACATCTGGAAAAGATGATCGAGGTTAAGCTCTCCGCCCCGCCAGCCGAGAATATGTCTGAGGGAATTTTGTATATACGACGCCTTGAGGTCGGGCCACCTTGCGTCGCTAATTGCGCTTTCGATTGCGTGGATCGGCGCGTCGCAAAGAGAAAGCAAATCAGGAAATTTTTGCCTCAGAGTGTCAAAAGCTTGCTGAGCGTTTTTATGAGTCGTACGCTGAGACAGAATGGCGAATACGAGCATTTCGAGAGGCGTGAGACTAATGGCGTCATCCACGGCGATCGGGTGAAGGCCGAGCAGGCGTCGATAAACTTCCATTGCTTTCGCACTGATGGGCAGACCATAGTGAAGTGGTTGTGCATTCACGGAATTGACCCTCCTGGTAGACATATGTCAGAACATATGTTCGTTATTGTGTGGCGTCATTCCTTCTTTTTCCCACAAGTGGAAGCTTGTGGGCTAGTAGGGCGTGAATGTCTCCGTGACTTGCAGCTTCTCATGAGAAGGAAATTTTCCTTCCTCCCTCGAATTACCCCTCACCTCAACGATGAATCCCGCCGATAATCATTCTATCTGAATTGCCAGATGGTTCTTCGGCAGCTTGTCAGCACAATGTCGCGCTTTCTCTTGTCCCTGCCGGTCTTTGCAAACAAGGAGGATGTCTCGTGTCTTTTTCTGACCATCATTCGGAACTTGCCCCCACGCTTCGCCGCATGTTCGGCGCCTTGGTCGAACGCGCCTTTATCCAAACGATGGGCGTTTACGAACCCGGCGTCACGGACTATCTTGCCGGTGTTCTGACGGATTTTGCTCACTTTCAAAACGTCTATAAAGTGCGTGACCTTCAGGGCAAGCCCCTTCAAGAGGTCGCGGACATGCTGATACAGGCCGATATTCGCCTGGACGCCCCTTCGTTCAACCGTGAGCGGGAGGTCCACAAGCATATCGGCGACTTCACGCTCTTTTGGGCCGGGGTTTATCCCGAGTCGCTCAAGGGAATGCACTCGCGCTGGCGTAAGGACCATCTGCTCGACTACGTGCAGCAGGGCCGAAACAGCTATGCCATCGCGGCCACGCATGACTATGGCGAGTATCGGGAGCAGGCGCCGGTGCTGAAGAAACTGTCCGAGGAGTTCGAGCTTTGTCTCTACGGGATGAGCCTCGTGCGCGGCGACATCGACGGCATGGCGCGGGCGTAAGGCCAAAGTGGCTTTGGCCCAAATTCGTGCAGGAATAGGATGGGCGTTTCGGCAATAGAGGAGGGGCGCCGCATTGGCGGCGCCCCGAAATATTTGCTGAGGATACGCCCAATGCCGCAGACTCTTCCCACGCAGCCGCTCGGTCCGCAAGCCTTCCCCGTCACCCGTATCGCCCTGGGATGCATGGGGATGGCTGGAACCTGGAACCCGGCCGAAGTCGGACCGGAGAACATCCGAAAAGCGATCGTCGCCTTCGAGGCCGCTCTCGATTCCGGGATCAACTTCTTCGATCACGCCGATATCTACGGGCGCGGCGCCTGCGAATCGGTCTTCAAGGACTGCCTCGCCGCCGTGCCGGGCATTCGCGAGAAGATCTATATCGCCACCAAGGTCG
The DNA here is from genome assembly GCF_039929585.1 of Capsulimonas sp. Taxonomy (NCBI): domain Bacteria; kingdom Bacillati; phylum Armatimonadota; class Armatimonadia; order Capsulimonadales; family Capsulimonadaceae; genus Capsulimonas; species Capsulimonas sp. The sequence continues at coordinate 11,952 of NZ_JBDSQY010000048.1, read as the reverse complement.
GCATCCGTCCTGGCTATTACGAGCACGATCCCGCCTACATCCGCCAGAGCCTGCATGGCTCCATGGACCGTATGGGCATCGACTATGTCGATCTCTACCAGATCCACCGCCCCGACCCGCTGTCCCATCCCGCCGAAACCGCCGAAGTGCTGGATGCTTTGGTCGACGAGGGCTTGGTGCGCGCCATTGGCGTCTCCAACTACTATCCGCAGCAGACGCTTGCGCTCAAGCAGTATCTGAAGGCTCCGATCGTCTCCAACCAGATCTCGATTTCCCTGACCCGCCTCGACCCGATCTACGAAGGCGCGGCCGGCGGCGATGGCGACGGCGTTCTGGACCAGTGCCTTCAGTTCGGGATCACCCCGCTCGCTTATAGCCCGCTCGGCGGCGGCTGGCTTTCCGGACACCGCGAAGTCCCAGCCGACCACAAGGACGCGCCGCGCCTGACGCGCATTCTGGACGCCTTAAAAGAATTGGCGCCCTCGTACGGCGACGCCACCCCTGGCCAGCTCGCCACCGCCTGGCTGCTGCGCCACCCGGCAAAGATCGTCCCGCTCGTCGGCTCCAACAATCCCGCCCACATCCGCGAAGCGGCGGCCGGCGCCAATATCGAACTCACCCGCCAGGACTGGTACAAGCTCTGGGTTGCCGCGCGCGGCGAGCCCGTTCCGTAATTTCACGGCAAGACTTGACAAGAAAGCGCTCTAAAGGGTAATCTATTCGGGTCGTTTGATGCCGGATAGTTCAGCTGGCAGAACGCTTGTCTCTGAAACAAGAGGTCCTAGGTTCGAATCCTAGTCCGGCAGCCACGTGATAAAATGCAGCCCGTCTTCTATTATAGAAGACGGGCTATTTTTGTCTCATGGAAGTTGGTAAATTTGTCAGTCTGCCCGCTTTCATGGTCCGCCGATAATGATCATAGCACGATTAAAGGCGTACTCACGACAAAGGCATAATCATGACACGTTGGAATATCCCCATCAGTCTTCCCATCACCTTGGAGAGCGTTTTGCAGGCGCTCGGCGAGCGTGACTGGGTCAAGATCGCAAACAATACCTGGTTCCTCCGCAGGGAAGACGGAGAAGCGTCCGTCAAGCTTCTCCTCAGTGACATCATCCGGCTTCACCGGGATGGCTCCTACACGCTCTATGCGAACGGTCTGGATATGCACGCCACTTACCGGAAACTGAGCGAGCTTGCCCCCGTTGAAGTCTTCATGCAGCATGGTTCGCTGATGTATCGTCCGTTTGGCGATCCGGCCGGCCGTCCCCGCGAGTTCTATGACGGCATTCGTGTTGATCGCCGAGGGCTCCCCATGGAAGAGGCAGTCCTGGCGGCGTAGGTAAGCAGACGATACGCAGCAGAGAGATTTTGGAAACGGCTTTTTCGGGTAAGATGATGGAAAACGAGCTTAGATGATCTGAAGCCGCAATCTCAAATTGAGATTGCGGCTTCTTTTGGTATATGGTATCGAAGGCAAGTGAGACAACCGAGGCTGTGATTGAAAACCGAAACCCAAGCAGCAGCTGAAAATCCAGGGAGCGATGGGCAATGGGCGGTTTTGGCCGCCGTGCGTTTTTTGCTGGCGTTTATTATTTTGATCGATCACGCCGGGCCGTGGGTTGGGATTCCTGGCTGGCTTTACGCCCTGGAAACTCGCGTGGGGCATCCTGCGGCGATGATCGGTTTCTTTCTGATTAGCGGCTATTCGATCTGCCATAGTGTCCAGCGGCCCGAAGGATTCTATCGGCGACGCCTGACGCGCCTTTATCCGCTCTATATCACGTCCATTGTGATTGCCGCAATTCCATTTCTGCTCTTTGGTTTCGCGTTTGAGACACGATCCAGCATCATCCATGCGCCGCGCACGGTATGGCCGTTCATCGGCCATGCGCTGTTTTTGCAGGGTGTTGCGTCGGATTGGATCATGACGAACACCGCGCTCTGGTCTTTGAGCGTCGAGGTAATCTATTATCTCTTTGCGCCGCTGTTTCATCGTCAAAAATCACACGTCCTTCTGATTTTTACGGCAGCTTCCACGGCGGCCTATCTGGGCCGGAACGCCCTTGGGCTGAAGATCTCCCCGCATGGCGTGTACGGCGAGACGGCGGCGCTCCTGCTCTGGTGCTGGCTCCTGGGGTTTTTGGCTTATCGTCATCGCCAAGAGAGGTGGATGCAGATCCTTTTGATCGTCGGCGCGACTGCGCTGCTGCCTCTTTATCAGCCTGGGTCCAATCCTGAGTTCGGGGCCGGCTTGATCTGCGCCGTTTGCTTTGCGATCCTTTTCAGCCCACCCGCTTTGAATGCACGGTTCGCAAAAGTCGCTCTCTATCTTGGAGACGTCAGCTATCCGCTTTACGTGTCGCATTTCCCATTGATGCTTCTCTTGACCGTGGGACTGCCTTGGCTTCCCTGGTGGAGCGTCCTCGCCGGGATTATCGCGGGCGCCGTGCTGCTGCTCCACGGCGTGGATTATCCTTATCGGCGATATCAAAAGGCAAAAGCCGTCCATGCGGCAAACCGACGGGCGCGCGAGCATTTAGCCGTGCATCCGTCCAATATCTCCTGAGGCGCCGTCAATGTGGGACGGAGCGTCGAAACTCGCTTACCGTCCTGTAGCCTTGTAAATTTCCTGCACCGGCTTCATCTCCGGCGTCTCATACCACGCCCGGAACAGCAGGATGTCGCCGTGTCGCACGGAGTCGATCAGTTCGGCGCGGCGGGTGTCCAATGGACCTCCAGAGGTGTCGGTGGCAACGGAGATAACGGTGAAGGAGTCGGGGTAAATGCGGCGTATGGCGGTTGGCGTCGCCGCCGTTCCCTGTTTGAGCTCGTCGTATGGGGCGCCGTAGGCGTAGTAGCGGGTGATTTGCTGTTCCGGGATGAGCAGAACGTCTGGATTTGCCGCCGCCGCTTCCTGAAACAGGTGGGCGGGGAGAAGCTCGTAGTCTTTTTCGTCGCTCGGGTTGGTTCCCAGATCGAAATGCACGTTCGAGTCGACATAGAACAGCGTGCACCCCCAGCGCGTTTTGGCGTAGGAGATCTTGTCGTTCAGATTATAAAAGTTGTCCGCCACTTGCAGCTGCTCCGCGACATCACCATAGAGGCTTTTCACCGGTTTCTGAGTGCGGAGGCAGACGCCGACGCGCAGGCCGGCGTCCTGGAACTTCTGAAAGAAGCGATCCGCCACCGGCTCGATCTCTTCCGGCAGATGGCGTGGATCCCCCACGTAGCTCATCGCGTGCGGGTACTCCTGCCCCTCAATATCCCAGATGATCACTCCCTGTGCGTTTGTGGCTTTAAGGATCGGAATACAGTGGTCCGCCAAGGCCAGCAGCCGACTCTGAAGCGCCTTCCGACCCTCCGGGGTCGTGACATCCACCACCGGGTCGTTGCTGAACCAGCCGCGCGGATTCTTTCCACTGTCCGGATGAGGGATGGTTACGCTCAGATTCAGATAACCGATCGGCCTCTGGTCCTTCCAGGTGAGATGAGACGGATAAGCGGCGGCGTACTTCCGGTAAACGTCCATCGCGAGATTGTCCGGCGGCTGCCCTGCGGGGCCAACTCGCAGCGACAGATGCAGATGGTCTGTCTCGCCAGGATAAATTGGCCGCGCGATGCGCGGTGAAGCCATCCATTTGCTGGGGAAGACCTCGTCGCGGTAAGTCGACGCGAGCAGCGGGAACACGGCGCCCGGCTTCTTAAGCTCCCCGCTCGGCAGGCCGAAATACAGTGGACGCGTCACATCGTCATTGGCGACGGCGAGCGCTCCGCCCTCGTAACCGGCTCCAACCACCGTCGGAGCATCCACATTCGAGCCGGCGCGAACGCCATCCTCAAAGCTCTGGATCCCTCGCGGCAGCTTCAGCGTGAGCAATTGCAGCAGAACGCCGCTCAGGATATCTCCAGAGCGATTGCTGATGGCGATATCGAAATTGAGGCGCCCGCCCGCCGGTATGATCGTACAGCGGACAACGCCCCAAGGATAAGCGCGCGTGACGCAGCGCTTGTTGACATCCACGGACTGAGTTCCGCGTCCCAACGCGTGCCTGACCGAAGTTCCATCCGGCCGAGTGAAGACGACTTTTTTGACGTCAAATCGCCCATCACCAAGTAGCTCATTCTTGCCATACTTCAACGAGGCGAGCCCATCACGTCCCAGCTCTGGACTTAGCAAGAGGTCATCCTGAGAAGTTTTCGTATGGGGAACGAGCAGCGTTCCCTTCTTCGCCAGGGTTTGCGCCCCGAAACATTGGTGCGCGAAGCCGCTTACCGCCACCGCCGCGTACAATGCCCAAAATACTTCGGCGAAGATTTTCCTCAAGCTCATGTTCATAATCGTCACTCACTATGATTGCAGTGTTTGTCTCTGACAGCAGAGACATTTGATTATACTGCAACCATGCAATAAAACAACGAAATATTGGTCATATTGTATAATGACATTCTGGGGATCATCACATGACGACTGGTCGTAAAGATGGTGCGCATGGAAGTGGCCGGGAGAAGTAAATGTATACTGACACACAGCGGTCGAGGCCGCCGGAAGCGCTGATTGCCATCGGGACGTTAATATGCTTGTTCGCCATCATCTATCTCTCGTATGCGCCTGGATTGTGGTTTCTGTCCGGGCTTTCGTGGCGGCGTGCGGCGGATCGGGGAATCCTGGAGTTCTTCGCAGGCATAGGTGTGGTACATGCGCTGTCGATGACGCTGTGGCTCTGGTTATATCGAAAGCGCGCAAGCGTGAGGTACGGCCTGGGACAAGAATTGGAAAAGCGCCGGGCAATATCTAATACTGCGATGTTCACATTTACGGGGTGTGCGTCTTGCACGCTGCTTGTTTGTTTCACTAGCAACGGACTGCGCCAGAATTGGCCTCATCTGCTCTTGTGTGAGGGTTCCGCCTGGGGCGTGTCACGTCTGCTGGGATGGATACTCTCGTCGCCTCCACCGTCGTCGGCGGATACATCTGGGCGTCCCACATGGCTGCCGAGGACTGTGGAAGCAAGCATTACTTCCACGGAAATCCGATTCCGTGGGAATGCAATCGCACGCGTTGTGTTGGGGCTTTTCGTGATATTCGGTATGGGTGGGATGACCGTCGCCTGCGCCTGGCTGACATTTGCCCCCGGCATTTGGTTCGGCGGACCCATGGGACTGTTCTTTCGTGTGTTCTGTGGTTTTCTGTTAATCGGAAGCAGTTTCTTTACTTTCATCCTCCTGGGAGTGCTTGCTCCACAGAACCTTATCTTGAATCTGAACACGCGAACCTATGTACAAGATGGCTGGAAACCATTGCCGGGATCGTATGGTCAGCAAGGTATTGTGTTCCCATTTTCTCCGATCCACTGGGCCGGCTCCTTCGATGAGGACATCGCAGGCTTCCGTTTGAAGGAATACTTGTTTCAGGGCGATACCAAATATTCGCTTCAGCTCGTCTGGAAAGAAGGGACTCGAACTCCTTATACGCTGCGGGCCTTTGAAACGGACGAACTCGGGGAGCAGGCGATGCTGGAGGCGGCGCGGGCGCTGGGAGTGACGCCGCTTGGGACGTGGGCCTAGCCAAGTCCCCCTATCTGATTTGAAATTCCTTCATTCACAGTTCCGCTTCCACCACGTCGAACTCCACGACCGGCGGAGTGCTGTCGCCGGTGACGACGACCGCATAAAGCGGAGCGGATCGTTCGGGGGACGAGGAAGACCAGGTCAACTCGAACGGATGATGGCCATGCTGGATAGCCGCGTCTCGGCACGATTCCATGATCTTCTTGACGAGCGCTTTCTGAGTGGCGCTGAAAAGCGCGACTGGCTGCTCCAGGGTCCCTACAACGTAATAATTTTGTTTGATCGGCTCGTAATTACTCTCGAGCGGATTTATGAAGCGTTCGCGCAAATAATATTTCATTGATCTCCCATGAACTCTATTGATACGGAGCCGAGAGCAGCTGCGGCGCTGCATTAAGTATTGCGATAGTTGCAAATATTCAAATTTTAATAAAACTAGTCGTAAATGAACACTGGAAGCCGTACGCCCTCCTTCGCGCAAGCGTTAGTTGATTATACTAGCAAAAGATGTGCCATTTAGATGTCTTCTTCGTTTCAGGTTTGAAAAACATCAATTTCTTCATGAAACTGACTTCGCGCACTGCAAATCTCATCGATTTATTCGGGATAAGCCGATAGGGGCCGCCAGCGTCATTTGTTCTGCGAACGGGTAAATACCGTAGGTGACACTATGACAAACACATTACTCGCTCCGCGCAGTGGACGGCTTTTCGGCCATGCCGCCGCTTTGCAGCGTGAACCGCTTGGATTTTTGAGCCAGTGCGCGCGGGGCTACGGATCGGTCGTCCCGCTTCGTTTACCGTTTACTCCCACGCTGCTTCTGCTGGATTCGGAAGATATCGAGCGCGTTCTGGTGACGGATCACCACAACTTTGTGAAACCGATCTGGCTGCGAACGGCTGCGGTCCGCCGCCTTCTCGGAGATGGACTTGTCACCACGGATGGCGACGAATGGCGCCGACAGCGCCGGCAATGTCAGAACGCGTTCCATCCCCATCTCATCCCCTCCTACGGAGATACTTTCGCAAAGCTGACAGCCCGGATGCTCGGAGAGTGGCGCGATGGTCAGAGCCGGGATGTACAGAGCGACATGTCGCGGCTGACACTGGAGATTGTGGCTCAGACGATGCTCGGCAGAGACATCGCCGATCGGGCGGGGCAAATCGGGGAAGCGATGGACACCGTCATGGTCTGCTTTGCCGCCAAGCACCGTTTGTTCGGCTTAATTCCATTCCCTCCAACTCGGCGTGAAGCGCGCGCCATCCAGCAGCTGGACGCCCTGGTGGACCGGATCGTTGCCGATTTTCGGGATGAGGGGCATCAGGGAGACGAAGCGCCGTTACTCGCTTCGCTTCTGGACGATCCCTCGCAAAGCGAGGCGAGTATTCGGGAACAGGTGAAAACATTTCTGGCCGCCGGACATGAAAGCTCTGCTCTTGCGCTGACATGGGCTTTTCTCATGCTGGCGCGCCACCCCGATGCGGACGATTGTCTTGCGCGGGAACTTGGCGCGGTGCTCGGCGGCCGTGCGCCTGTCCCGAGCGACCTGCCCAATCTGCCGTACACACTCGCCATTGTCAAGGAAACCCTGCGGCTGTATCCGCCGCTTTGGATGATTGGGCGAACCACGGTTAAAGACTGCGAAATCGGCGGCGTCGCCGCGCCAGGCGGCTCACTGATCCTCACCAGTCCCTGGGCGGTCCAGCGTCGGGATCTCTATTTCCCCAAACCAGACGAATTTGTTCCAGAACGCTGGCTTGGCCAGGAGCAGACGAATCTGCCCCGGTACGCCTATTTCCCCTTCGGCGGCGGCCCGCGTGTCTGTATCGGCCAGAACTTCGCCGTGATGGAAGCCGTACTACTGCTGGCGACTATTGCCCAGCAATTTCGTTTGGACGCCCCTCCCGATCAGAGCGTTCGTCCATGGGCCACCATGACGCTGCGGCCGCCCGCCGGGAATGTGATGCGCCTGATGGATCGGAACGCGCTTCTCAGGACGGTGTCCGCGTAACGGCAAGAGCACGCCCAGAAGGAGTGTCAGCGCTGCTTAGCCTGCGGGAAGCTGCGAGCGGTTCGGGCGGCCGTCGCGCGCCGTTGCTCCCCGCGCCGCCATCCAGCGCTGGCCGAGCGACCAGGCCATGCCCCATTCGTCCTCGGTGATCTGGGATTTGCGGAAGGCGATTCGCTCTCGATCATCGGAGAGGAAGTCCGCAATGAGGGGCTGGAAGTTGGACCAGCGGTGGTGTGACGCTGGGCCGTTTTCCAGGTCGCGCGCCAGCGGCCCTCCGCCGTAGCGGTTTACGGTCAGCAGACGGCTGCCGAGGGCAAGCTGGTAGTCGCGTACAAAGATGTCAGGGAAGCGGAGCAGCGCGACGCAGTCAAGCTCATCGGTGTAGGCGGAAACCAGGAGGGGCGCGACGCAGACGACCACGGCGGCGCGGCTGTCGCCGTTCTGCAAGTGATCCGCCATCCGTGAGATGTCCCCGCCGCGATCGTTGAGTACGTCTTCGATCCTGGCGACGGTCCCAGAACCGCCGAACTCGGGACATAAGCGCTGAAGTTTCGCGCGCGAGAGAGTCACCCCTCCGGGACTGGAGGCGACTGTCGGGTTTCCGGGCCGCGCCGCCGATGTCGACGGAACCGGAAACGCCGGGGCGCTATTTTGTGAAACCCGAAACACCGCGTCGCTGGTTCCGGTTCCTGTCGCCGCTCCTCTTCCCGCCATCAGCAAGCCCACGCCGGCAAGGATCATGACGCCGCAAATGAGCGCGGAGAGCCAGGGGCGAGGCGGTCCGCCGCCACTGGCCTTTTCATCGCGCGCGTCCTCTGGGGCCGTCGTGACATAATGGACCGTCACATTCTGGCCGATGGTCAGATCATCCCACGCCGACTGGCCATATTCGTTGTCAACCGTATGAAGCATTCCCCGAGGGTCCCGAAACCTGACGGTCGCATGCCGGTTCTGGTTGCGGCCGACCGGCGGCCCCAGGTCTTTGGCCGCGATCGTTCCAATGGCGACGGCGCTGCCGGGCCCGTATAACTTCTGCTGATGGGGCAGCAGAAAACCAAAGAAGTTGATCGCCAGAGCGATGGCCGTCACGATGAGGATCACGCCTAGTCGCTTTGGCGTAAAATTGCGCACGATTTTAGTTCCTGAATATCAACCGAAGCATTAATGGTGATTTGTCGGCTGCCAGCCGGGAGGCGGCAGCAAATGGCCGTTTTTGTCGAATCGTGGGGGCAGCGGGCGATTGTACCGATCGAAGCCGGGAGGGGGCGTCGTCCCGGGCGGGAAAACCATGGGCATCCCATTGGCCACCGGGGGAGGCGTGGCGGAGATACTCGGAACGGTCATTCGAAGGGCGGCAAAGTGGATTATCGTGCCAAATAGCCCGACAACGAAGATGATCGTCGTAATCATTCCCAGGAAGCAGGCGCGTTTCGCAGACCAGGTTTCCCGAACATCCGATTCCCCACGATAAATTTGGCCCAAGCCTCGCTTCCCTAGATACCACGCCACCGGACCAAGAAAAGGCATGATGACGCTTGCGATTGCCAGCCAGTAGGCGACAGCACTGTAGGCGGATACATAAGGCTGGGTCTGGTCATAGGAGGATGCATTGTTTCCGTTGTGCAGCGGCGCGAGCGGCGGGCGCTGAGGCGTTTGGGGGTTAAGCGACGGCAGCGGAGGCCGCTGTGAAGGCTGCCGTGGATCATTCAAATCAGCCATAGTTCTTCCTTACGTACTGGGAGAACTCGAATCAACGGCGGCTTGCCAGCATGCTCCGACAATGCGCTGTAAATACGAGATATCATCGAATTATATCATGGCTTCTTGTTGTTGACAAGTAAAAAGTGCAATAGAAAAAATTGCTCCGCCGGCTCCTGCAGCTAGGAATTTGCGTGGGATAAGAACAAATAGTGATATTGAGGGCTTACTGTGAATATCAAAAAAAATGCTGGAGCTTTTGCCTTTGTTCTTCTCCTCATCGCGCTCGGAGCAGGCATTCACGCCAAACGCCAGACCACGCCGGGCGGCCCGCTTCCGCAGAAAGAAGAAGCGAAGGCCGCAGCAACAGGCTGGCTGCGCGATAGCTACACGGGACCGGGTGGCGGCTTATATACCGGGCCAGGCGGGGGATTGTACGAGGGTCCGGGAGGAGGAGCTTATTCCGGTCCCAGCGGCGGGATGTACTCAGGGCCCGATGGCGGAATGTATACCGGACCCGGAGGCGGACTGTACAGCGGTCCGGGCGGAGGATTATACACGGGGCCGGGCGGCGGTCTTTATACCGGACCGGGGGGTGGATTGTATACGGGCCCCGGCGGTGGTTTATATGATGGGCCCGGAGGCGGTCTCTACACGGGACCGTGCGACGAGCCGTATCGCAGCAATTGGCCACCCCGAGAAGCCGTCCTGAAGTACCTCAAGGAGAATAACCAGAACGAGACTTATGCTCTGCTGAAGGAAAAGTGGAGTATGTAGCGCCTGACGGCCATTAATTCGTCAGGCGTCCGCTTCCAGTAACAGAGAAGCCGCGCTTTCGTCCAGGCGCAGATGCACATTTGGATGGCGGCGCACCCAGGTGGCGGGAATGTGGTCGGTGGGATCTTCGGTCCAGGCGGCGCGGACGATGGCGGCTTTACCGGCTCCGGTCGCCATCATTACGATTTCGCGGGCGTCCATGATCGTTCCGATCCCCATGGAGACGGCCTGGCGCGGGACGTTGTCGATTCCTCCGAATGACGGCGCGGCGTCCTGGCGCGTGACCTCGGCGAGCGTGACGAGGCGGGTGCGCGAATCGGGCGCGCTGCCGGGCTCATTGAAGCCGACATGGCCTGTTCGGCCAATCCCCAGCAATTGCAGATCGATACCGCCGGCATCGGCGATACGCGCTTCGTATTCCAGACAGTCCTGCTCGATCTCCGATGCGCTGCGCCGCAGACCATCGGGCACGAACCAGTTGGGGCAGTTGATATAGTCAAAGAGGTTCATCGCCATAAACTGCCGGTAGGAGTGCAGCGATTTAGGCGACATGGGATAATATTCATCCAGGTTGAAGCACGTAACGCGGGAGAAGTCCAGACCCTCTTCGCGGTGGCGGCGCACCAGCGCTGAGTAAACGCCCAGAGGGGTCGACCCCGTTGCGAGGCCCAGAACGGCGTTTGGCTTTGTTTGGACGAGATTGGCGATGCGGTCCGCCACGAGGCCGCAGAGACCTGTATAGTCTTTCGCGACTTGGACGTTGGACAGGTCGGTTCGGGTCATGGGGGTCGGGCTCATGGAAGACATTCTTTCTGTATTTTGACGCCGCTTCTGGGTGATGTCAAATGGATGAATTTTAGTTCTTGCTGCCGGTCGTCGCGATGCCGCTGACGAATGTCTTCTGCGTGAAGAAGAACAGGATCACGATTGGGATGATAAAGATGGTCGAGTCGGCCATCAGCGACGCCCATTCGCTTCCATGTGTCGAGAGCAGTTGCTGCAAACCATATGCCAAGGTGTAGCGCTTCGGATCGTTGATGTAAAGCAGCGGTCCGAGAAAGTCGTTCCAGGTTCCCAAAAATTGGAACAGGGCGCAGGTCGCCAGGGCGGGCTTGGAAAGCGGCAGCATGATCTGCCAGAAGATGCGCCATTCGCTCGCCCCGTCCAGCCGTGCGGCCTCCGCCAGCTCACTGGGAAGTTTGCGGAAGAACTGAGTGAGCAGAAAGATATAGAACGGCGCGCCGCAGAAGGCCGGAACGATCAGCGGCAAGTAAGTGCCGTACCAGTGCAGCCAGCGGAACAGCGCGAAGACCGGAACCATGGTCACCTGCGCGGGCAGGGCGATGGTGGCGATCATCAGCATGAACAAAGCCGATTTGCCCCGGAACTCCAATCGCCCAAATCCATACGCGACCAGGGCGCTGGAGAAGACGGCGCCGACCACCGTGAACGCGCACAGCATCAGCGTGTTGCACAGGTAAAGCTCAAACGGCACGGCGTGCAGCGCGGTCGGGTAGTTGCTCCACTGCGCCGGGTGCGGCAGCAGGCTCGCGAGCGTCAGCGTATTGCTCTTGGCGAAGATCTGCGTGCTTGGCTTCAGCGAGGTCGAGACCATCCAGGCCAGAGGCAGCAGCGCGGGAATGCACAGCAGCAGCAGCACGAAGTGCGCCATGAACTTCTGGCTCATCGAAAGCCCCGTCAGCCGCTTGCGCGCTCGCCGCACGGTTTGCTGAAGAGCGCTCGGTTTTATGCTTGCCGCCGGGGCGACTTTAGTCGTCGTATTCAAAAGCTTCTCCTGGCCCGGGGGCTCATTGATCATATCCCAGCCCTGTCCGGCGAGCGCGCTCCCGCGCCGTGTCTGTTTCCAGCTTGGTCAGCGCCTGTACGGGTGTCAG